>SOJA01000054.1 GCA_004376975.1 Candidatus Bathyarchaeota archaeon | reverse complement strand
GATGGCTGAGAAGGCAAAGGTGGCGGTTGAAGTTCTAACTCTCAAAGACTTTGAGTAGGGCTGTGTGTCTTCCTATGTATGTACGAATGCAGAAAAAAGAAGTTGAATACGTTATTGATAGTTTAAAGAAGGTTTTAACTGAACAGAGTTGAGTGATCCAAAATGAGAATCTTGGCTATAGGAGCACACCCTGACGACATTGAGATAGGCTGCGGAGGAACTCTTGTATTATATAACAGAAAAGGACACGAGGTTTACATGCTTGTGTTGACGAAAGGTGAAGCCTCTGGCGATCCAAAAGCTAGAGAAAAAGAATGCGAGGAAGCCGCAAAGATATTGGGTGCTAAGAAGTTGCTGTTCGGAGATCTCCAAGATACGAGAATTACTGACGGGATTGAAACAATTATGGCAATTGAGAATGTCATAAATGAACTCAAGCCCGACCTCATTTTCGCGCATAGCTATAAAGATGGACACCAAGATCATAGAAACGCTGGCATGGCATCTTTGTCTGCGGCTAGGAACTCCAAAAAAATCTTTTTGTACGAGTCTCCAGCGGCTTTGAGAGAGTTCTGTCCCCAAGTGTTTGTTGATGTATGTTCAGCCTTTGATGTTAAATTGAAGGCGTTGGAAATGTTTGGCTCGCAAGCTGAAAAGGTTTATTTTAGAGGCAATGACCGCCATGATGCAAGTGTGCATCAGCTTCCATATGTGTCAAACGCTGTTGAAGGTCTCGCAAGATACAGAGGCTTTCAGGCTGGTGCATTACTCGCTGAGGCTTTCGAGGTTGGCAAGTTTCTCCTAGAGATTTAGAATAGGTGCCTATGAAGTTTAATCGTTGTATTGTAGGATTACAGATGATGGGTTCAGGTAGATTGGATGCCAGGTTAGGTCAGCCTTTCTCGTTTAAGAACATGGACGACTTAGTCGAGGCATGCGCGAGTTATTACTGGGGTTCACTTAGAGAAACAACAGATGTTAAGACTCGTGAGAAACGAGTGCATTTATCCAGTTGGGCTCGAAAATTTCATCAGGAATGTGGAACGCTGTCTCTGAGAGTTAAAGAAGCTCTTGAGAGACTTCATGACGATTCTTGCTTGCTCCTTATGACTGCCCATCAACCAAATCTCTTTGCCTATGGTGGGGTGCTTCGGAAAGTAACGTTGAACCATGTTCTTGCAGAACGACTCGCGGAAAAGTTGAATCTACCTGTTGTTAGTTTTTTTGGGATTGCAGATCAGGATTTCACTGATGATCGATGGGTAAAGTCAGCACTTCTTCCTGCTGTGGAGAGAAGAAACGGTGTGCTCGAACTCCGTGTAGGCTTAACTGATAGACTATTGTTAAACTGCGTGCAAAAGCCTTCAAAACAAGTTTTAAATGGTTGGCAAGAGAAGATTGAAAACTGGTACAATAGGAAGATCAAGTCGATTGAAAGGTTCTGTATGTCTTTTGGGATAGAATTCGCTCTGAACAATTACAGCCTAGACGAGGATTTCAAGGATTTCTGGGGGATCGTTGAAGATGCCTACGAGAAAGCAAGGTCTTATTCAGACTTTAATGCTTTTATCATGTCAAAGGTTGTGAATGGAGTTTGGGGATATGATACGGTTTTTTCAAGGTTTTCCGAGTGTCAACAAATTTTTGAAGATAAGTTCTGGTTTTTACTTTCTCATTTCAAAGAGTACTCTAATTATGTTAGAGAGGCAACAGCTTCTCATGAGGGAGGCGTGAGCAGGCAAGAGTATCGAATCATACCATTTTGGTATCTTTGTGACTGTGGAAGTAAAGCAAGGTTGATGGCTGAAGAGCGGAATGGATCTATTGTTGGTCGTGGACAGTGTTTGCGTTGTGGGCAAGAGTATCAGATTGATTTTTATTCGGATGGGGAGCCTGATTTTTCTGGAATAATGTCTAAGATGTCGATGCGGAGTATTTCTATGCCTACTACCTTTTTTCCCGGTCTCAATGTGTGCTGTTATGTGGGTGGGGTTGGAGGGAAGGCTTATCTTAAGCAGGCAAAGTATGTGGCTGAGCATTTGGGCATAGGGTTTCCACTTGTTGTGATATGGCGTCCTAGAGATGTCTATCTTGGAATAGGTCAGTTAGAAGCGTTTCTGAACTTCAAAAAATTCTCTGGAACATGTGACCTTTCTAAGTATTCAGAGGTTGTTGGCCAATTCAAGAAGGAGATTTTGGAGGTTGAGCAGCGCATTAAGGAACTCGAACTTCAAAAGCAGTCTGTAATGGAAGATGATGAAATGGAAAAAGAGGAGAAGTATGTTAAGGTGAAAGCCCTTTCGATTGCCCAGTCTAGGATAAGGAACCAGTCAGATTATTCTGTGCTCATGAGAAATTGGAGAATGATGGAGAATGTTCGTTCAGTAATGCTTCTCTATCCATGTATGGTGGATTATGCGGTGAACATTGGTTTAAAATCGACAAGTGAACAGTGGACAGCGTTCCTGAGGGAGAATGGAAGCTTGCTGTCTGATGTGTGTCTGAAAACCAGTTTTGACGATCTAATACCAGTTACCGAGAGTTATGTGTGGGCACATCGTGATCAGTGAAGGCTATGAAAGATAGTAAAGAGGCTTGTCAATATTATTATGCCGATATGGTGAGGGCTACGTTATCGGATCCCCGTTTAGCTTTACCTCTTCGTAGGTATTTTTGGACGCTCAAGAGGTACGTTTGGTACATTAGTGTTCTTGGGCTAGGTGGTTTTGTGTCAAGAATATTTCCGTCAACAAAGTTGGGTAAACATGTTAACAAACGAAGGAAAAAGCTTGGTAGAGTGTCTAGTAGAAGCCAAGTTGGTGAGGCTTTGAATTTGCAGCTTGGAGAGTGGGTTGAGGTGCGTTCAGTGAAGGAGATCTTTGCTACGCTGAATGCGCAGGGTAAGCTGAGGGGTTTGCGCTTTACTCCTGAGATGGTGCAGTTCTGTGGGAAACGATTTAGAGTTTATAGGAGGCTTGAGAAGATAATTTTAGAAGCAACCGGAGAGCTGAGAAGAATAAGAACTCCAACGGTTTTGTTGGATGGGGTCCTATGTGATGGTGAAGCGCATGGGGGTTGTGATAGGTCTTGTTTCTGTTTTTGGAGAGAAGCTTGGCTCAAAAGGGCTAATCCGTAGAATTCCGTGATGGAACGCGATTTCTCTAAAATATGTGTATATGTGGGAGGATGAGATTATGGTTCCTATGCGAATACCGCATTCCAGACCAGTGATAGATCAGGAAGACATTGAAGCTGTCACTGAAGTTCTAGCTTCAGGGATGATTGCACAAGGTGAGAAAGTCAGAAAGTTCGAGGAGACGATGGCCGAGTTTGTTGGTGTCAAGTATGGTGTTGCAGTGTCTTCTGGTACTTCTGCTCTTCATCTGGCGTTGATAGGTATTGGTGTGAAGGCGGGAGATGAAGTCATCATGCCTAGTTATATCTGTCCTTCGCCTTATCTGGCTGCTCTCCATGCTGGAGCTGTCCCCAAAGTTGTTGATATTGACCTCACAGATCTGAATATCTGCGCTCGAACTGTGGAAAAACACGTTTCTCCAAAGACGAAGGCGGTAATTGTGCCTCACATGTTTGGAACTCCTGCTGAGCTTGACGAGTTGCTTGAGCTTGGTGTTCCTATTATTGAGGACTGTGCACAATCCTTGGGTGCAGAATATCAGGGTCGACTTGTCGGGAGTTTTGGAGAGTTGTCGATTAATTCGTTCTATGCGACTAAGATGATCGCCACTGGTGAGGGTGGTATGGTTTTGACGAACAACAGCGATTCTTACTCAAGAATTTTGGAGATCAGGGAGTACGATAAAAAGCCTTTGACTTGCATGAGATACAACTATAAGATGACTGATTTTCAAGCAGCTTTAGGGCTCAGTCAACTAAAGAAGCTCCCGAATTTCATTGAACGTAGGAGAGAGATTGCCTCTCTATACACTAGTCGATTATCTGAGTACAACATTGAAATACCGCACATTTATCCTCACAAAAAGTCTGTCTTCTACAGATACGTCATAAGGGCTGAAAACGCTGAAGTTGTTCAGAAACGCGCAAAAGAAAATGGCGTCATATGTGAAAAGCCTGTCTACAAACCTCTCCATACAAACCTATCTGGATTTAGTTGTCCAAATGTTGACAAAGTGTATGAGCAGGCGTTATCCATTCCGTTATATCCTGGTCTTTCTGAGGTCGAAATCGAGTATCTACTTCAAATGTTCGATGTGTTATTTGCTGCGCGTGCTGGGTGAGCCACCTTGATTATTTTCTTGTGGCTTGTGCTTTTTGGCGTCTTTGCTGGAAGCTACGCCACGTACTTTGTCTATCTCAAGCTTCATGTAAGCAAAAGTTGGGGATTGAATGTGGATTCGCAGTTTTGTCCACACGTAACCATTCTTGTTCCTGCTCGTAACGAAGAAAGGATGATCCAAACAAAGTTAAGAAATCTAACGGAAGTTTCTTACCCTAAAGATAAACTAGAAGTCATTCTGGTGGATGATGCATCAACAGATCAAACATTGGCAAGAGCCTATGATTTCGCTGGGAAACATCCAGAACTGCCAATAAAGATTTTGAAGCAACAGCATAGGATAGGGAAGGCAAATGCTTTGAATAAGGGCCTTGAGATTTCGTCGAATAATATTGTTGTCGTGACTGATGCAGATTCTGTTTGGCCACCTGATACACTTCGTAAGGCGTTGCCATATATGTCTGATCCGACGGTGGGAGCGATAACTGGGTGGGGGACCTCTGAAGATTTTGGAGAGTCTTGGGTGGGAAGGGCTGAAGAAGGATATCTAAGTTTAATGCTTTTGTTAAGGCTGGGTGAGTCAAAGATACATTCGACGATTAGGTTTGAAGGTTGTTTTTGTGCCTTTAAACGGAGTGCTTTTGATGAATTTGATAGTGATTCTGGAGCAGACGATTCTGGGACCGCTTTGAGAGTTGTTCAAAAAGGGTTTAGGGCGATTCTTGTTCCAGAAGTGTTTGCGTTTTCAGAAGTTTCTAGCAGTCTTAAAGCTAGAACAAGGGCAAAGACAAGGCGGGCTTTTCATTTGACTGGGCTATGGCTTCAATGCTTGTGGCTTCTCTTGAAAGATCGTTTGTTGTTGCCTAAGAGGATAGCTATACCGGAAATGTTTCTGTTAATATTCAATCCAATTATTTTTGTTGTTCTTACGTGTGTGACCTTTTTGTTGATGGTTTGGTATCCAGTTGTTGTGATCCCTCTCATCCTGGGTTTCTGTGTATTGAGCTTGATTCCTACTGTTAGAAATTATGTTATTCAAGGGATTATGGATCAGTTTATTCTTTTTTATTCGTTGATTCTTCATATGAGTAAGAAGAAGATTATTGCATGGGATAAATAGAAATTTTTTGGTTAGGTGATTATGTGCTTTTGGAGCAATTGCAGAAAAGAGCAATTGGATTTGCGCTGGAAGATCCTATTATTAAATTGGCTCCCTTGGCG
>SOJA01000031.1 GCA_004376975.1 Candidatus Bathyarchaeota archaeon | reverse complement strand
TCTAGAAGATGGAGATGTTCTTGAAGTGCAGCAAGCACACAACGTGTGCAGCCCTCGTATGCCCTGTCATTGTCGTAGGCGGCTTTTGCAACTCTATCTAAGATTTTTCCAATCGAAGCTTTCCCTTCACCACGCGTATTGTATCGCGCCGTTTCTTTTGGGTAATTATCCAAACTCATAATCCTCACTGTTTACAGTGTATTTCAAATCGTCAGACTGTAAAGCTTTTCGCACTTATTTCATTGTTCCTAAACCTTTTTTCAATGTGTTCACGTAGTGTTTGGCACCCTGCGTGAGGAGAGTTACGTTGTTTACCATGAATAAGCGAGATCTTCCTTTCGGAAGCCACCTCTTCACGTTTTCAACGATATCTTCTGGAGCTATACCTACACTGAATCTCACAGGAATTCCTCTCTTCTTGCTTTCAACGCAGATCTTTGTAACAGCTTTCTCGATAACAGGATCATCCCTTCCAGCCCGTGGTGTAAAGGGAACACCATAAGATAACGCCATATCCATCTTGCCTATGTAGATAAAATCAATGCCTCTAACTGACTCTTCTCGATATTGCTAACGGCTTCCTTGTCCTCTATCATTAGTCCAACCAGCGTCTCCTCATTCACCCGCCTGAAATACTCGCCCCAGCTCTCATTGTCACGTTTGGGAATCCCGTAATCTGGCTCAAATCCACGTTTACCGACAGAAGTCTCTGGAGTCCTATATTTTGTTAATTCCACAGCCTTTATTGCATCTTGCCTCGTTTTTATATGTGGAAAAATTATCCCGTTGACACCAGCATCAAGAACCCGATTAACGAAAGCTACGTCGAGTCCAGATACCCGACACAACACTGCTAAACCAGCGAGGCGAGCCTCTCTTATCAGCTGTGCAAGAGTTTCAATCTCAAGAACACCATGTTCAAAATCAAAATACACATAATCAAAGCCAAGCTTGCTTGCAACCTCGATTGACGGATTCCCCATGCCAACTCTTAAACTCATAGACAACACTAAATCATCTTGTTTCATTTTTTCCAAAATATCTTTCCCGTTCAAAAACATCACTGACGCATTCACCTTGCCCAAAGAAGTATTTTATGTTTTGCGCGCATTATGAAAGGCTACTTTTTGATGACTTTACAGAAAATACTGGACTCATCCACTTCTATGATAGATGCCTTCAATCCAAATTCATCAAACAACCCAACAAACTGGTCATCACTAACAGTGGTAGCTACAAAGCCGTCCTTACACACGATCGTTCCATCACAAGTCTTCTCATCATCAATCTCCCCTATAATACCAAACCGCGATTGTTTTCTGAACCATTCCAGACGAGCTTGCCAAATTTTCGGAGAATAGCTGGAAAAAAGAATAATTCCGTTATTCTTTGTCACCCTTACAGATTCAGCGACAAGACGTTTCTTGTCGACCCCAAACGCCGATATGCCGTTTTGAATGCAAAACACGACATCAAAAACGCTCGAACGAAACGATAACTGAGACGCATCCATCAGAAATACGGCATAGTTTCGGCAACTCTCCATGTGTGATCTCGCAAGGTTTAGACTTTGCTTTGATATGTCATTTCCAATAATCCACGAAACAAAGGGTGACACCACTTTCATAACTCTACCATAGCCGCAACCAAGTTCAAGAGCCAAATCCATGTCGCAAAGATTGGAAATGGCAAAATGAATTTCTGCGTCAAGATATTGCTTGATCCTTGGAGGAGCTATCACATAGCATCTAAGGAGTTTATCAGCTGAAAGCTTCTCTTTGTAATAAGTACCTTTGCGCATAAAACGATTTAAAGAAAAAATGAGACTTAAATGCGTTTTGAATATCTTGCACCGAGAAACAAGCCTACGTCGCTGCCGTACCGGTCAAGCTTGTTTTCCAGAAGCAAATTTGGTATCATTCTAGAATAATTCTTGCATCAACGGTTTTTGCTGCCTTTTCATATACCATTATTGGGTTCAAGTCAAGCTCTTTAATCTCTTGGTGCTCCATAACAAGCCTTGAAGTGTTCAACAAAACTCTTACTATGGCGTCTATATCTGCTGGAGGCGTATTTCTGTATCCTTTTAGCAGTGGATAAGCCCTTACTGACGTGATCATTTCTCGAGCTTCGTCTTCTGTTATGGGAGCGATTCGAAAAGCTACATCTTTCAGAATTTCCACAAAGATTCCGCCTAGCCCAAACATCAGTGCAGGACCGAATTGTGGGTCTTTTGTTGCGCCTACGATTACTTCGGTTGATTGGGGAGCCATTTCTTGAACCAAAATTCCAACTATTTTCGCTTTAGGCTTATGCTTCTTGACATTATCCATTATCTGCCTGTAAGCATTTTGAAAGTCTTTTGCATCTTTGACGTTAACGATAACGCCGCCCACATCTGATTTATGGATTATATTAGGTGAAACAATCTTTAGAACCACTGGGTATCCGATTTTCTCTGCAAACTTGACGCCTTCAGCTCTATTTTTTGCTACTTTAAAATCCGTGATTGGAATTTCATAATCCTTGCACACTGTTTTTGCTTCCGGCTCAAGCAGAAACTTTCGTCCTTCTTTCTTAGCCTTGATGAAGATTTCCGATGTTATACTCATACATGAGGCACCTCAGAGAATAAAATAATATGCATATGCTAACCTTTAAAAAGTGTTAGGGAGGCCAACACCAATATTCAAAGCTCCACTTGTATATGCCGCCGTCTTTCAGCACCCATGCATCACAGCCTACAGGTCCCCAATTCCAGTTTTGCTTATTTTCATCCCAGTAGTACCAGATCCAAGAGTAACCTTCAGAAGATCCTTCCTCAAAATGATAGGATTCCTTCTTGCCGTTGATCGATTTTAACAAGATGTGTCCAGGTTTCATCAATGGAGAATAATCATAGTCGTCGATAGTGGCTACGCTTTGCGTTAGTTGGAATAGTGAGTAACCCGCAGATACTTTTGTTTCGTTATGCCACTCTGTTTCATTTCCGTAGTCTATGCATATATTCACGGTTAGTGTTACGGTTTCGCTCACTGTCATGTTGAGCTCTCTTATCGCTAGCAAGTTGAATAGTTCATAATATTCATTCAGTAATCCTTCAAAATCTTCTCTTGTAACATTGCTTTTTTGGTAGGCTTCTTGGTAGGCTTCTTCTAGTCTGTAGCATGTTTCATTCAAGTCTTTCTGATCAGCCAGTATGGAACTGTAATTGCCTTTTAGGTTGTTCATTAATTCGCTGAATGAAACTACAAGTGAAGTGAAGTTGACATTTTGATTATTAGAGTAGGTGAAGTAAAGCGTTGAATATTCTGTCTGCAGTGCGTTGTATTTGTTCATTGATTCATCATAGCTTGAGGACATCTTGTTTAGAGACTGCTGGTTTTCAGCAATCTGCCTTATGTAGGTTGTATTTTGAACGTAGAAATATGCTGCAAGACTTGAAATTAATACAGCCCAAACAAGCGTGCCTATTATTGCAAACATGAGCGTTCTTTTATCCACCAAAATTTTTCACCACCAAGAATGTTGTTCAAGGCTTTAACCAGCGGGGAGAAAATTACTCCAAACACCACGATATTTGAGAAAGTGTGGATCACCGAAAATGGTGCACCATAAGCCATAGCCATGATTAGTGCTAAATTTGCATCTATTCCAACAAGCATGCTGGAAACTGCTACACCCATATTAGTTATGATATCATAGAGAAGTGTAAGGAACGCTCCAGAAACTGCCACTTCAGCGCATAATCTAGCTTGGCTACAATCGCGCAGATATTTTCGATACAGACCTCCAGCTAAGCCAACTATGCTCATTCCAACTATCTGAAATGGCATATTCAACCCTGCGAGACCCCACGGTGAAAAAAAACCATTAGTAAACATTACGAAACTACCGAAAAAAACACCTGTAAACGAACCGAACAAGAAACCCATGACAAATGTGAAAAGAGAAGTGAACTCCACATTTGGTGGTCTTGGAGTTAATTGGATCGCCAAGCACAACGCTGCTGAAACGCTTATCAGCGTGATTGTTCGAGCATTTTTAAGTGTTTGAAACATGTCACTTGGATGGATTATCCAACCAGCAATATAACATTTTCGCACAGCTATTAAGACTTACATGGTAGCTAGACAGGCGAAAACCTTAGCATCATCAATCAGATTTTCTATTTTTGCATACTCATTCGGTTGATGCGCCATCTCATCTATCGTGCTCCAAACAACAGCGGGAATCTCCATTTTCCTGAAGAAAGCACCGCATGTTCCTCCACCAATTCCACCAACTTTCGGCTCTATTCCTCTAACCTTTCTAATCGCATCTTGTAACATGATGACTATCTTCGAGTTAACGTCTGTAGGTTTTGGAGCTACACTCTTTTGCAACACTTCAATTTTTATCTTTGCTCCCGTTTTACCTTCAAACTCTTCTGCAAGCAGGTTTGCATCGTCCAAAATCTGGTCCAAGTCATAGTTTGGCAGTATTCGGCAGTCAAAATGAACAACATCTTCTCCTGGAATTATGTTAACGGCGTCAACATTGTTCTCCTTCTTTGTAGGTTCAAAGGTGCTTTGAGGTGGGTCAAAATATTCGTCCTTAATTGAATATTTCTTGTGTAGCATTTTATCTAGGGCTACGGCGTATTCCATTCCCACGCGATGAGCGTTCAAGCCTTTGTCAGGTCTGCTGGCGTGTGTCTGTTTTCCAGTTGTGCACACTTTGAGCCATAAACCGCTTTTTTCAGCTACTTCTATGAAGCTTCCATTCTCGTTCCCGCTGTCAGGCACAACTATTAGGTCGTCTTTCTTGAATAGTCCTTGTTTTATGAGATGTTGGATTCCATAGAGGCTTCCTTGTTCTTCATCGGCAACAAAGGCTAAAGCCATTGTTCTCTTTGGTTTTATGCCTAGATTTATCAGGGTTTTTACCGCAAAAATGGACGCAATCAAAGATTGCCCGTTATCTTCGCTCCCGCGTCCATAAATCAGTCCATCTTTGATTGTTGGTTCGAACGGTTTTGTAACAGTCCAAAGAGACTCATTTCCTGGCGGAACTATGTCTAGATGTGTTACTATCCAAAGTCTTTCAGCATTGCTTTCTCCATAGTAGTAGGCGATGATGTTCGGTCTCTTTTTAGATGGGACTCTTTCATCTTCTGCATCATAGTGCTCTATTTTGTCAAAGCCTACAGTCTCTAAAATCTGCATTAGTTTTTCAGCTTTCTTTGATTCTCCTTCTCCGCCATTTCCTGGAGCTATCGCTGGAATGCGAATCAGCTTCATCAAGGTTTGTGTTAAATCGTTTTTCTGGCTTTCGATTTCAGAAAAAATGTTTGGAAATTGCATATGTATCACGTCTTGATTACGTTCAATAGAGTTGTTGGATTCCCCTCTTTAACATTTCGCCAAAAGAAATGAATCCAAGAAAGCACAGATAAGCTCACAGTGAAAATTGCAAAAGACCATAAAAGAATTAAAGAGTTGCTTGAAGTAGGCTATCCTTAAGTT
>SOJA01000118.1 GCA_004376975.1 Candidatus Bathyarchaeota archaeon | reverse complement strand
TGATAATGTTGAGCTGCAAACCCTAAATATGCGTCCCAACAATTTTATTTTATGCAGCACATGAATAATCTGTGATATACCTTTGGTTTGGATGATGAAGAATGGATAATTCAAGCTATAATTATGGCATTTGCGGCGTATATTGCGGTCAATGTCCACGTGGAAATGGTAGAGTTTCTCTTTTCGCGGGAGAATTGAAACGGCTAATTGATATAGTTAGGTTTGAATATTTAAAAAATATACCTGAAATCCCGTTTGATTTTGACAATTTCAGGAAAGGGCTTGAATGGTTCCATCAGTATGGAAACTGCAAATGTGCTGAAGAGAAATGCCCCTTTGGATATGGAAAATGCGCCCAAGAAAAAGGATTGAAAAGTTGTCTGGAATGTCGGGAGTATCTTGCATGTGAGAAACTAAAATACGTACGAGAGACATATCCATTTGTGATTGATGCTTATCATCGTGTTCAAAAAGTGGGTTTGGAAAAACATTTAGAGGAGGAGGAAGAGCGAGCAAAAGCAGGCATCTGCATGATGGTGCATCTCCAACGAAAATGCTGTAAGTCTATCAAAATACCCCCTCCACCGTGGCTGGAAGAAAACAAGTAGCTAGTTAGTCTTTTATGGCTTCTAGAAGGCTCATTACGTTCCATAGTTTTACCCGTGTATAAGGTGGCATGTTCGGATCCTGCAGAATTTCATCTAGAGTTGATATGGCGTTTGCGGCTCTGACGGCAGGTGTATACTCTGTTGTTTGCAGAACTTTCATGGAGTTTTTTGCTGCTCTTCTGATGTTTCTAGGCGTAGTAGTGTCTTCGGAGACCTCTCCCAACACAAACAATGCTTGCTTTACTCTCTCTTCATACTCCTGCATTTTCTTCTTCCTAACCATAAGTTGCCACCTCAAGCAATTTCTTAATAACCAAGTTATATAGGCTTTTATACCTATCTATTTCGGAGGTTTTAAAGCCTGTCGCAAGGAGAAAACGAAGAACGACACATAAAACGAATGGCTAACCTTTTACGTGAAGGAGCAACCCTAACGAAACTAGCTTGTCCCTCCTGTGCTTCTCCACTTTTCAAGTTAAGAAATGGAGATGTCTGGTGTGCAAGATGCGAAAAGAAAGTCATAATACTCAAAGAAGGCGAAGAACCGTCAAAAATAATGGGTGCCATCGTTCTTAACAAGCTCGAAGCAACGCTTCTAACGAAAATCCAAGAAATCCAAAACAGAATGCAACATGAAGAAAACATGGAAGAGCTACAGAAACTAGGCACAGTGCTTTCTGGACTGCTGGAAAACCTTGAGAAAATAAGAAAAACAAAAAGAAGCTAGGCGAAAACGGGCAATGTTGGGAATTTACGGAAATTTCCCCACAAACATCCATAAAACAGCACATTTCAAAGCTTCAGCTTCAAAAAAAAGAACCCAACAAGCCATAATTCAAACCCTTCACAAGTTAAACAATCAAACTTTCGGTTTAGAAGATGTTGGGCATCCATCAGTTCCCCAATGCACAGTCGTTTTCGAGTTCGGAATAGCCGAAACGAACAATTTCAACTATTTGGACAATGAAGAAACAGATCACGTATTGAAAATCATAAACAAGAACCCTTTTCAACTCATGGACTTCTTTTGTGCAATATGCTACTATAAAATGCAAGGTGAAAAGAAGAAAGCATTGAAATTTGATTATTATATGCTGCGTTTCTCATTCAACAAAAAATCAATGGAAATTCAAGTGTTTCACGAAAGAGGCCCCAGACATGTATCTCCTGGGGAAATCGCCAGTTTCGTTGTCAGCAAGATCAACGAAACATTCCCAAAGAAAATATTGAAAGCTTCTCCCGCGTCTTAAACCGTCTTTTTCAAAAGCTTGAGAGCAACAGCCTGAATTGAATCTGCAACTTCCTGTTTGGATGTGTTCCCGTCGATTTTGATAAGCTCACCTTTTTCAACAAGTTTCATGTAGACTTCTCGCACTTTCCGCTGAGTTTTCAGGTTTTCCATGACGGATTTTTTAGGCTTCATCCTTTGAATCACGGTTTCTGGCTTAACATCAATGAAGACTGCTAGGTCTGGGCGTATCGCATGTTCATTTACCTTTTCAATCCATTTCAAATCAAGCCCAGCTGCTCCTTGATAAGCCAATGAGGAATATACATAGCGATCGGAAACCACAAGTTTTCCTTCTTTCAAGGCAGGAAGAACCTCCTTTTCTAAATGTTCGAAACGGTCAGCAGCAAACAGCAAGGTTTCCACGATGCCTGAAACACGTTTTTCGCCATGCAAACAGTATTGTCTAATGAGCACTCCGATTTTTCCGTAGCTTGGTTCAGCAGTGTATATCCCATCATAACCTTCTTTCTTAAGTCTTTCAACTAGAATTCTTGTTTGAGTTGTTTTTCCACAGCCATCTAACCCTTCAATGCATATGAAAAAGCCTCTCCTTCCCATCTTCTTCATCTCTTAAGACCCAGAGCATTAGGCATTATAAGAGCCGGATGCATTAATAATTGTTTAACAGCAGCTGGGAGAAAACTTTGATGCCGCGAAATTATTGGGGTGAGATAAAGGATCCTGTTCACGGATACGTCTACATAACTGCACAGGAAAAAGAAATAATCGACTCTTACCCTGTTCAAAGATTACGTAGACTACGTCAGCTTGCAGGCTCAGAATATGTTTATCCAGGAGCGAATCATACACGTTTTGAACATTCTATCGGCGTTATGTACTTAGCGGGTAGAGCTGTGAAAAACCCTAACATTTCCCAACGCATAAACGAAGATGAAGCTGAAAAAGTTAGAATTGCAGCTTTGCTTCATGACGTTGGACATGGACCCTTCTCGCATGTTTTTGAACACTTACTGGATAAAGAGCTTAACAAGACACATGAGGACATGACTCTATGGATAATTGAAAACAGCGAACTAGAAAACATACTTAGCAAGCAGGGTTACGATGCAGAAGAAATCGGAAAGTTGGCGGTAGGCCGTCTCCACAAGCCTATGAAGACGTTTTTAGATCAGATAATAAGCAGCTCTGTTGATGTTGACAAATTGGATTTTGTTGTGCGGGACACATATCACACTGGCGCAGAATACGGCTACATAGACGCGTTCCGCTTAATACAAGCCTTAGACGTTTTAGATGAAGACTTAGCTGTGGATCTAGGAGCACTTTCCGCGCTTGAGTCTTTCATTATAGCTCGAATAGAATCCTTCAAAAGCATATACTTCCACCGCGTCGGAAGAGCTGCACAAATAATGCTTGCCGTGGCTATGGAAAAAGCGAACAAGGAGTTGAAGCTGACAAGCTTTAAAACTCCAGAGGAATACCTCGCCATGGATGATTACACGGTTTGGACGATGCTGAAAGGATGCCGAAAATCAAGGGGAATCATAGAAAATCTTGAAAGACGGAAGATGCTTAAATGCGCCTATGAAAGAACCTTTTATGAAAAAGACCCTATGGTTTCAAACATTTTCAGTCGCGAAGCATACAGAAAACAGTTGCAAGCTGATATTGCAAGCGAGGCGGGAGTTGAAGAAGAAGCGATAATAATTGATGTACCTACTGTCGCGTCGGTTCCATATCATCATTCGGTTCTTATGGAGCCTATGGAAATCCCGGTGTTCTACAAGACTCGGGAGGGTAATAGGATTCCGCGGCGTTTAAGCGAAGTTTCAAAGATTTTTGACGTGTTAAAGGGGTTCATAAACATATTGCGTGTTTACACAGAGGAGAAAAATCGTGAAGACGTCAGCAATGCTGCATCAAAGATTCTAGGAGAAATTCCATTATCCGCGAAAATATCCTATTGAAGCGTGCTTAAAATGCAGCAGATAATATTAAAGGGGCGAGTAATCGTTGAAGGCCAATGTAGAGCTGAAGCGTTAGTTTCCAAAGCCCCTAAGCTTCCTTGCAGGAGTTGACCCAACCAACGGAAAAATAACTGAGAAAAACCACGACTTAGCGCGCGCGATTTGAACCCAGACACATGGAGACAGCTCCCGCAAATCCACATTTTTTCTTTGGAAAGCACGTGTGCCAGAATGTCAATCATATTTTTCAACAATTTTATATGATTCGTTGAATGATACTAAGATGGAGGTATGAACTTTGTCAGAGTGGACCTTGGAGAAAGCCTTAGAACTCGCGTTGAATATGGAGGAAGAGTCGATCAAGCTTTACACTTCTGCGCAGAACAAGGTTTTAACCCCTGGCTCCATCGAATTCCTCAAGGAGCTGATAAAGGAGGAGGAAAAGCACAAGAGCACGATCTTAGAGGCTATGAGAGATCAGCAGAAGGTGAAGGAGATCGGATCTTTTGAAGCTAAGATTCAAGATCTTAAGATCGTGGATTATCTTGAGGATGTTTCCTTATCACCAGAGGCGGGTTATCAGCAGATACTTATCTACGCAGGAAAGAGGGAGAAGTCAACACACGACTTCTACATGGAATTAGCTAGAAGATATAAGGATGAGGAGATCGGGAAGATGTTCGCCAAACTCGCCCAGGAGGAGCTGAGGCACAAATACAGACTTGAACAAGAGTACGATGATGTCATACTAAAGTATATGTAACCCTCTAGTGCGCGTCATAACCAACTTCTCAAAAGTTCCTTAGTTTTTTTCAGCCTCTGGTAAAAGAGAAAGATTCAAGAAAACAAGTGCAGAGGTTAGTTTATGCTGGAATTCACCTCTGAGGGTGCTGCTAACGCGCGCCATGATCGATCACATTTTCATTGTACAGAAAGGAAATTTTAAACGCTTTTGATAACTCACTTAGCTTTCTCCACCAAATGTTTTTTCGATCCAAACTCTGATTTCATCTCTCACTTGCCTAACTTTCTCCAGTATTTCATCTTCATTGCCTTTGAACTCTGACGGATCTCTAAATCCTTTATGAAAGACTTCTTCTCCTGGGAAGAATGGACATGTCTCTTTTGCGTGATCGCATACTGTAATCACATAATCAAAGTTCTGTCCACGAAACTCTATGATACTCTTTGAACGGTGCTTTGATATGTCGATACTGATTTCTGCCATTACCTTAATAGCGTAAGAATTGACTTCGGCGGGTTCTACCCCTGCGCTACGTGCTTCATACTTGTCTCTGTAAAGAGCGTTCAATAATCCCTCTGCCATTTGAGAACGCGCAGAGTTATGTGTACAAATGAACAGGACTTTTTTCTTCATTGGGTCACGCAATGTGGTTCAGTCTTTTCAGATTTGGAAACTGTGTTTGAAATCATAAAAAGAGGGGGTTGGTGTTGAAGGCGTTTTGTTGAGTGTCCGTTTCTATTTTGTTTTCCATAGTCCGTGGATGCTGCAGTGTTCTCTTGCTTGTATCTTCTCTGCTGTGGTTTCGAATTCTGCTTCTGGCTTTTCTCGTGGTTTCAGGAATTTTCTGCAGGTCTGGTCGTCGACTATTATTTCTATCCATTCAATGTAGTGTTTCTCTTCCATGGGGTGTGGGATGCTGCCGACCTTGACTTTCACTTTGTTGCCTGTTTTTTCTATTACTGGGACGTGTTTTTCCAGGCCGACGTCTTCTGTTTTTTCTGTGAGTAGTTCCATTGGTTGACCGCAGCAGATGAGTTGTCCTACTCCGATGTGGATGACTTCGACGATGTTGCCGCAGATGTTGCACTTGTAGATCTGTCTCAGCTCAGTCATTCCAGTATTTCCTCCACTTCTTCTTTACCATGTTCTAGCTCTTCAACTTGCTGATTGTCTTCCCTCAACAGTAGGGTTTGAAACTCTCCCACGTGTGTCTTCTCTTCTTTAGCCACGTCCAACAGAATCTTCTTGATGTCTTCGTTTTCTGTCGCAGCAGCCAACTGCTCATAGAGGCTTACCGCATCCAGCTCAGCTATCACAGCCACTCTAAGTATCTCACGGTCAAGATGCTTCTTCGAAACCTTCTCCAATTTTACAGGTATCTGGGATAACATTCTCTCAAACCACCTTTCTGACTTCTACATTCATAACCATCTATTATTTCTTTTGTAAAACAGAAAAGTGAGCCTCAAACATAGCAATTTAGCAGATTTTTCGTGCAACAAATTCTACTCCCACATTTTTTCGACATTCACCGGCATATGAAGCTGAATATACCAACGTGGGGGTTCACACTATTCATAACAGCAACCTGTGGAGAGTAAACTTGTCAAATGTTCCTTGCCTACTCTTCAACGGTTATTGCTTCTGTAGGACATGAGGTTACGCAGGCCATGCATTCTTCTTTGCGGACTGGAACCGATTCTTGACTGTCAGGATATTCTGGCTGGTCTTGAAGTTCAAAAACCTCAACGGGACATACGTCAACACATACCCCGTCGTCGTTATATTTCTTCCAGTCGACCTCAACATCGGGCATCTTTTGTCTAACCTCCAACAATCTTGTTCGTTTTATCCTCCGGGTGCTCCGTGGAACGGAACGTTTCTCCAGAGAATATCCCACCAATCTTCCTCTGTTATGGTTTCTCCTCGAACTAGAATCTCCAGAACCTTCTTCAAAAGTTCATGATGTCTCTTCTCATCCATCAAAATCGCATTCAAGAGAAGCTTAACCTTCTTGTCTTCAATGCTGGGCAGTTTCTTGCCGATCTTCCCAATCAGCTCTGCCTCTAAGTGTATGTGCTTTTCCACAAGTTCTCTTTGTTTGTCAAGATTCTCCTGCGTAAGAGCTTGCTGGACACTTGTTAACAAGCCAATGGCTGAGGAATACATCTCTGCATGCTTCACAGAATCCAAAGATATTCCCTTCAGAACTCCTCTGACAGCTGGATTTCCAATCTCGCCTAAGGAACTATTCAATGAGTCGACGATTTCATTTTCAATCTTGATCTGTTCCTTAAGAAAATCTGTCAATTCATCCTTTGAATTCAAACATTCGCCTCCTTTCACAAAGATATGCTAGGCTTTAGGAATAAATCTTTCCGCAATCTCTCTTCCAAACTTCCTGCACTTTTCAAGTCCAGCCTGGTCCGGGGTATATTTAATCAGAAGCGGAGATTCGATCACGTCCATGCCAAACTTGTGTTTCATGATCTCAAGAACCAACCGTGGTGCTTCACCACTCCACCCGTAAGAACCAAAAGCCGCTCCAATCTTATCTTTTAAGTCAATGTTTTTCACCGTGGCTTCCTCGAAAAGCTTCTTCATGTCAACAGTCATGTCATGATGATAGGTTGGGATTCCAATTATTATTGCATCGAAATTCGTTAGCTCCTCTGGTGTGGCGTAGTACTTCACTTCAACTTCTACTCCCGAAATGGTTCTGGCTCCTTCTGCAACCGCTTTAGCCATCTTCTGCGTGTTTCCAGTTCGACTATAATAAAGAATAAGGATTTTTGCCATAAAGACCCTCCACGTGATTATGCGGGGCTCTCCTCAGAAGTTGCTGGCGGCACAAATACCCGCGTCGCAAGTTCTTTGTCAATCATGAACAATCCGTTGCCTTCTTTTCCAACCAGTTTCAATGTGGCAATAATGTCATTGTCGTTTGCTTCTTCCTCGATCTGTTCGGTGATGAACCATTGTAGAAAGATCTTTGTAGCATGGTCCTTCTGGTCAATCGCAAGGTTAACAAGGTCATTGATGCACTTGGTCACAAACTTCTCGTGCTCCAAAGTCTTCTCAAAAATCTCCAAGGGAGAACCAAACTCCATTGGCGGCTGTTCAACAGCCATAAGCTTAACCTGTCCCCCCTGATTGTTGATGTAATCATAGATTTTCATGGCATGAGTCATCTCTTCCTGATACTGAACCATAAACCAGTTGGCAAACCCCTTCAATCCTTTGAACGTGCTGTCAGCAGACATGGATAGATATAGATACGCTGAATAAATCTCCCTGTTGATCTGTTTATTTAGAGCCTCCGTCATTCTCTCACTTAACACGCTATCACCTCCCCTTCAATCTACTAGGTTATGCTGTTTATGCCTATTTAAAATATCATCAGCAAGTTTGTCTAGTGCCCTGAAATCATCTTCCCTCGGAAAGCCTTTTATGACAACAGGTTCAAGTAACTCAACCTTTAAGTTAGACAGCATCCCCGTGATTTGTTCCACCATTCTGCCACCCCAGCCATAAGATCCTATTATTGACGCAAACTTCACCTTCGGCCTTAAGGCATTTGCAAGATAGGCCGCATAAACAACATTTGGATGCGGTCCAACTAAGACTGTAGGAGAACCTATTACGATTGTAGCAGCATCCACTAAGGCCATTGCCAATTTTCCAATATCTGTTCCAGCTAAGTCAAACTGCTTCACGGTTACGCCTTTTTCGACTAAAACACCAACAAAGTATTCCACCATCTTTTTAGTACTACCGTGCATTGAAATATAAGGCAATACAACGATGTTTTTAGGCGGAGCGTAAGCCCAATCCCTGTATGCTTGAAGTATAAACTCTGGGTTATCATAGATGGGGCCGTGGCTGGGTGCTATCACGTCTATTTGCAAATCTTTTATTTTCTCTAAATTCTTCCGAATTACTCTTCTAAAAGGCATCATGATTTCTGCGTAATACCTCTTTGCCGCCTCGTAGACTGTTGCTTCATCAGTAACATACAAGTCAGACGTTGCAAAATGGGAACCAAACAAATCGCAGGTGAAAAGCATTTTATCTTCTCTTAAGTATGTGAGCATTGTCTCTGGCCAATGAACCCAAGGAGCATGGATAAACTCTAACGTTTTACTCCCTAATGACAGTGTTCCCCTATCTTCTACAGGCTTGATTTTGCTTTCAGAGATTAGAAGCAAGTCCATGAGCAGATTTTTACATTTAGGTGTTGCAACGACCATCGCGTCTGGATATACCTTCAATATTTGAGGCAGTGCTCCTGAATGGTCTTGTTCTGCATGATTTGCAACTACATAATCTATTGTTTTAACATCCAGCTGACTCAGGTTGTTTATCAATTCATTTGCCATAGTTGGATCAACAGTGTCTATCAAAGCCGTTTTTTCACTGCCCTTAATTAGATAAGCGTTATAACTTGTCCCATCAGGAAGCGGAATAAGTTCATCAAAAAGTCGCCTATCCCAATCAACCGCTCCAACCCAGTGAACAGCTTTTTTTAATTTTCTTGGCTTCATTTCATTCTACCTTTTCAAACTGATCTTTTGTTGCTCCGCAAAGTGGGCAGACCCAGTCATCCGGTAGTTCTTCAAATGGAGTTCCCGGTTTTACGCCAGAGTCAGAATCACCCTTTTCCGGGTCGTATATATACCCACAAACAACACATTTGTATTTGGCCATTTTTTCACCTACATTCACTTGACGTATCATTCTTTTACATGCTTTAGATTATAGCTTATTTTCACGCCGACCTGCTCGAAAAGTTTTCCAACTGGACAGTTTTTACTAGTTGGTTCAAAGATTCTCTGAATTCTATTCTCGCTAACATCGCTTTTCACGGTTATGTTAAATTCTGCAGAGGCTATTGTGCCAGTTTCTTCCGATTTTTGGGCGCGTAGCTCAACTTCCAAGTCCTTTAGTTGAATTCTCATCTTCTTTGCAGTCAACGAAAAAATGGTGGCAAAACATCCGGAGAAGCTCATAACTCCAAGTTCTAAGGCGGTAGGCCCCATGTCTGTGCCAAGTTCGGCTGGTAGATCCAAACAAAGGCTGTGAGCTCTTCCATTATCAACCGCCACCCTTAAATCCTTTATCAGTTTAGCCTTCGAAGTTATAACAGCCAATCACTCCACTCCCTTCTTATTTTGTTATCTTATAGACTATATTTTCAAAAATGGGAAATTACGGTGGAAGTTTCTTCTTGCACAGGAACCAGTCTACGCATTCATAGCCTTCCTGTAAACGTTTTTCTGCTGCTTCCTGTGTTGCGGGTGGAGGAACTATTACGTCGTCGCCTGGGCGCCAATTTGCTGGAGCAGCCACTTTGTATTTGTCAGCAGTTTGCAAAGCATCTATGAGTCTTAAAATTTCCTGCATGTTCCTGCCAACATTTAGCGGGTAGTAAATCATGGCTCTTAGTTTCATTTCAGGATCAAATACAAAGACGCATCTGACGGCTGCGGTTGTGCTTTCGCTTGGGTGTATCATGCCGAAAAGATTAGCAACTTTCATGTTCAAATCAGCTATTACTGGAAATGGTATTGTTATTCCAAACTTTTCTTTAATTTTTCTTGTCCAAGCAATATGCGAGAAGACACTGTCGATGCTTAATCCGATTAGCTTCACGTTCCTTTTCAGCAATTCATCGTTTATCCTAGCGAACGCAACAAATTCTGTTGTACAAACTGGAGTGAAATCTGCAGGATGAGAAAACAGAATAACCCATTTTCCCTTGAAGTCTGAAAGCCTTATTTTTCCATGAGTGGTAACTGCCTCAAAGTCTGGAACAGTTTCACCTAATCGCAAGAACGGTTTCTTCTCTTCAACTTTCTCTTCCATTTTCCACACCTTTCATTCATATTTTAGGAACAAAATACTTTTATGTCAGAGCTTCTTATATATTTTTCGTAGAATATTCGACGATAAAAGGATAAATAAGTACTAAAATAGGAAAACAATAACCATGGTTGAAGTTGACGCATTAGACTTGAAGATTCTGAAAATGCTTCAAGAAAATGGAAGACGTTCATTCACAGAAATGGCAGGAAAACTAAGGTTAAGCGAATCAACAATCAGAAAAAGGGTTCAATCGCTCCAAAAGAAGGAGGTTATAGAGAAATTCACCGTCGAGATCAACCCATCTAAAATAGGGATTCGTGCTATCGCGATAGTTGGGGTTGACGTAGATCCAACGGAGCTTTTGGAGGCAGCTCAAAAGCTCTGTGAAATAAAAGAGATTCGCTCAGTAGCTATATCAACGGGCGACCACATGATTATGACGGAAATATGGACTAGGGATGGGCGAGAACTCACAAGGCTGATTTCCGAAAAAATTGGAGCAATTGAGGGTGTTAAAAGAATCTGCCCAGCAATAATTCTGGAAAAGCTAAAAAGTTGAGTCTAACACACAAAAATCAGGGCTTCCATCTTTTTAGCAGCATTGAGTTTCCAACAACTGTGATGTCGCTGAGTATCATCGTTGCCGCCGCGATTTCAGGTCTAACCAAAATACCGAGAGATGGATAGAGAACGCCTGCGGCTAACGGAATTGTTAGCATGTTATAGAAGAATGCCCAGAACAGGTTTTGTTTTATCTTCTGCAATGTCTTCTTGCTTAGGCTAATGCTTACTGCCACGTCTCGTGGGTCGGCTTTGACTAGAACTATGTCTCCAGCTTCTATGGCAATATCTGTTCCGCCGCCAATGGCGATTCCTACGTTTGCTTGGGTGATTGCTGGTGCGTCATTTATTCCGTCGCCTACCATGGTAACGAATCTTCCTTCATTTTGCAGCTTCCTTATTTGCTCAACTTTTTCAGCTGGAAGAACCTCGGCTAAGACTTCATTGATGCCCAGCTGCTTTGCGATGGCTTCAGCTGTTCTTCTTGTGTCACCCGTAAGCATGACGACTTTTAGCCCCATCTTCTGAAGCCTTTCCACAGCGACTTTAGAGTGTTCTTTAATAGTGTCAGAAACAGCCAACAGTCCAACTGCTTTTCCGTCAGTAGCCACGATTAATACGGTTTTACCTTCTTTTTCCAGCCTTTCAATGTGGTCCTCTAACTTCTCTACTGCCACTTTACGGTTTCTCATTAATGCACGGTTTCCAAGCAAGATATTCTTCCGTTCGAACTTTACCGCCACACCAAGTCCAGGCAATGCCTCAAAAGAATTTGGTTCAAGGACCTCAATTCCTTCACTTTCAGCTTTTTTAACAATTGCTTCGCCAACTGGATGCTCAGACCTTTTCTCTGCAACAGCAGCGATTTTCAAAACGTATTGCTTGTCTTCAGCGACAATGTCTGTGATTTCCAACTCGCCTTTAGTCAATGTGCCAGTCTTGTCGAAAACAACAGTGTCAATTTTTTTCACAACCTCCAGCACTGCACTGTTTTTAATCAGAACCCCATTTTCTGCTCCCTTGCCAACGCCAATCATGATTGCGGCAGGTGTTGCTATGCCTAAGGCGCATGGACAAGCGATTACCAAGACAGAAACGAGAGTAGTTAAGGCTAGTATTTCATTCTGAAAGAAGGAGAACCAAATCGCAAATGCTCCAACAGCAATAACGATAACTATAGGAACGAAAAAGTTAACAACTTTATCAGCGAGCCTTTGGATCGGTGCCTTACTTGCCTGCACTTCACGGGTCAACCTCACAATCTGAGCTAGAGTTGTTTCCTTTCCAACCTTCACTGCCCTAAACTTCAAAGTGCCAGCTTTGTTAACCGTTCCACCAAAAACGGTGTCTCCAACGTTCTTCTCAACTGGAACAGACTCACCAGTTATCATTGATTCATCTATGAACGAATGTCCTTTGACTACAACGCCGTCAACAGGAATTTTTTCTCCAGGTCTAACGATCACAATGTCGTTGACCTCAACTTCTTCAACTGAAACTTCTCTCTCCATTCCATCCTGCACTATAATAGCGGTTTTAGGTTGAAGCTCCATAAGTTTCTTAATTGTTTCTCCGGTTTTTTCAACAGCCATCTCTTCTAATAGCATGCCGAGAGTTATAGTAGTGATCACAACGGCTGAAGCTTCGTAAAAAACTGGGGCGTTAATGAAGACTGTTGAGAACAATGAATAAAAATAAGCGGCTGAAGCGCTTAAGGCGACAAGTACGTTCATGTCAGCAAACCTGTTTTTAAGTGAATTGTACGCGCCTTTGTAGAAGTGCCACCCTACGATAAACTGGATTGGAGTTGTTAGAACCAACAACAGAAGATTCTTTTCAGGGAAAAACAGAAAATATGTAATGGCAACTATTGGAATTGTTAGGGCAAGCCCAAAAAAGAAAAGCATCAACTTTCTCTTCATTACTTTCCTGCGCCTGTCAGCAGACAGGCCTTCTACTTGTTCCACAGCTTCGTATCCAGTTCTCTTAACAGTTGCCTTTATCTTTTCGATGCTTGTCTTGTCCGAATTGAATCTTACAATGACTTCTTTGGACGCGAAATTCACTTTGGCTTCTGTGATTCCGTCAAGTTTTGATAAACTATTTTCAATTCGTTGCGCGCATGCGGGGCAGTGCATCCCAAGGATTTGAAGGATAACTTCTTGCTCTTTCATTTACTAGACCTTCTAACCGTTATTAATTGGCAAATTCCGCATTTTTCAATGTCTATTGTTGGGTCAAATGCTTTATGCAATTTGCACATTAAGCCTTTTTCTCTAATTGTACTGCAGATTTCGCAAAACATAGAGATGAAGTCTTTAAGCGGTAAGTTTCCTTTGGCTAAGGATGCTGCTAGGTTTTCTATCAAGTTTGTAATATCACTTTCGTTTTTCAAGTCAATTGCTTTTCCACGCTTCTTTCTGAAGTAGAGACTTATGGCGGGTTGACTGACTCCGAGAAGCTTGGCTGTTTCCACTTGTTTTAGTTTATGTTTTGTCATGAGTTCTTCGGCTATCATGGCTCGAACTGCAGGTAATACGCATTTTACTGCAACTTCGCAAGGAACCAACATTACGATACACTTCAGTTATAGTTTGCAGAAACGCATAAATAAAAGTTATTACAATTGTAATATTAAACAAGTAATTGGCGATTAAAAATGATGGAAAATAAGAAGAACATGCTGAGAGAACTGATCAAGCAGTTACATGCTGGGGTGTCACCGTTAGAAGTTAAGGAAAGGTTTAAACAAGTTTTGGAGGGTGTAAGCCCTTTAGAAATCAGCAAGATTGAACAAGACCTCATTGAGGAAGGAATGCCCAGAGAGGAAATCCAAAGGTTATGCGACGTTCACGTAGCCGTTTTCAGGGAACAACTAGAGAAACAAAAACTGGACATTCCTGTTGGACATCCAATCAGCATTCTTATGGAAGAGCATAAGATTATGTTGCAACTTGCAGAAAAACTTGAAACTATTGCTAATAAGGTTCAACAAGCCAGCGACATAAGTTACGTCAGCGACGAAATACATAGTCTCGAACATATAGCAGAAGACTTTCAGGACTCAGAAAAACACTATTTGCGAGAAGAAAACGTGCTTTTCCCTGTTCTGGAAAAACATGGGATCACAGAGCCACCTTCAATAATGTGGACGGAGCACAACCAGATTAGAGAGAAAAAGAAGAAACTTCACAATATAACTGAAAACCTTAACACTCTAAAATTTCAAGATTTTAAGGATCAACTAGGTGATGTCGCTGGAGCTTTAGGCACCCTTCTTTCGAGTCATTTTTTCAAGGAGAGTAACATACTTTTTCCTACAGCTTTACAAGTGATTACAGACAATCAGTGGAAAGAAATTAGAAAGGAATTCGATGAAATTGGATATTGTTGTTTTACGCCCACACAGGTGATTGCAATGCGAACCGAAGAAGTTAAAAAGCAAAAAATTGAAGAAGCAATTGAGGCTGAAGGGATGTTACAATTTGAAACTGGTTCTCTTTCGAAAGAGGAAGTTGAGGCTGTCTTAGATTCGCTTCCAGTTGACATATCATTTATCGACAAAGAAGACCGTGTAAAATACTTCAACAAGGCTGAGAAAAGAATTTTTGTTCGGACAAAGGCGGTTATTGGAAGAAAAGTGCAACTATGCCATCCACAGAAAAGCGTTCACATCGTTAATAATATTCTTGAAGCGTTCAAAACAGGCAAGAAAGATGTAGCGGAATTCTGGATTAATCTGAATAGTCGTCTAGTTCACATAAGATACTTCGCAGTAAGAGACAAAAACGGAAAATATTTGGGAACTACGGAAGTAACACAAGATATAACTGACATCAAAAAAATCAAAGGACAAAAAAGACTCCTGGACTGGAAAACCTAGCCACAAATCTTAAGGGAACAAATGATACACACTACCAGATAGGATTCCTAAAAGCTACCGATTGATTTTATGAGTTACGTACCCAAACGTTGGGATAGTAAGACGCTTGCATCTTGAGAAAATGTTATGTTGAAACAAGTCAAAAAGCCAAGCATTCTGAAAGCAACAGGAAGGCAGTTTGAAGAAATGGAAAAGAATCTAAAGCGCGCGCGAATTTTGTTGTTTTTGAATTCCTCGAATGGACGACAGTTTCTACCATAAAAAGGGAAACCATAAGCCATATCAATTTCCAAGCCAGAGAGCACATAAATAGGCTCAAAGAAATCCCTGAAATAAGTGATGACTTGTTTTCTCCCACTTCTTTTCAGTGTGACAACATGTGAATATGAACCAAATGATTTATCTTTAAGCATGTTAGCGCATGCAGTGCAAAAGGAGTGATGAAACCTTGGAAAACCAGATGTCTCAAAGTCCACTTTACAATATTCCGACATTGGAAGGGTACAATGGAATATCACCGCACCCGCGATCTCCTGTACGTAAAGCAGGTCCTTGGACACAAAAGCATCAAGAACACAATGATATACATCCAATATGAAAAAGCACTCTTTGGAACACCGGTGAATGAGGAGTTCACAGTCAAAGTCGCCACAAACATACAAGAAGCATGCACGCTTGCAGAAGTCGGCTTCGAATATGTCACCGGAGAGTACAATGACGGCGGCAAAATCTTCAGGAAACGAAAATAGAAGTACTAAGGTTCGTTAAAAAAAAAGGGTAAGGTTTATTCGAGTGAAAAGACATTCTGCATGATGCTCCGCGTAATAGGGCTCCGGTAGAAGAGTTTAATCAGCTCTACCGAATATAGCCCGGTTAAGTATTCCGGCCTTTCGAGCCGGAGACCCGGGTTCGAATCCCGGCCGGAGCACCATTACTGAATTCTGGTGCCCCAACACGGGATTGTTTCTCAGCAAGTCTGCGTTCCACTTCTTTGTCAACCCAAGCCCAAAACTCTTCGGTTGTTTTCCATTTCGGGTATTCTTTCTTTGCGCCTTCAACCATGTCATGCCCCCACAGTTTTGTTGAGTTGAGCACGCGCCTCTTGGAGCTTTTGCTCAACAATGCTTTCGACCATTTGTGGAAAGTTCCTCAGCATCTCTAAGAGTTCTTGTTCTTTCTTCTCCGCTTCCATAGCTGCTTTGATTGTCAAAGGTCTGCGACAAGTCAAGCAGTATTCGGATTCTGGCTCGTTCTCTGTTTTGCAGTAAGGACAATTGACTGGTATCAGTTGTCCATTGTTCTTATCCTTTTGTTTTTGGCGTCCGTGAAGAGCCAAGTAGGCATCATCGGTTTCGCCACCAGATAAGTGGATATACCTTGCTGGTTGTCTGGAGTTCATTGTCCAGTTGAAGTAAACGTTCAAGCACTTTCCCGGTAGTTTGGAAGCCAATTGTGTTGCCCTAGAATGCTTGAAGTTGTGCGGGTTGACTTTCTTCTTAATTCCAGCCTTCTTAGCCAAAGTCCTTAAAATCTTCCTAGCAACTTCGTAGCTTATCAGTTTGCCTTTGTTCTTTGTTCCAAGACCAACCCAAAGCCAAGCCTCAGGATCGTCTTTCAGTGGATGGTGCGCAAGCCAGTTTGACAAGCTTGGAACCGAGGATACAATCCTCTTCTTGCCACAGCCAGTCTTCCCATGAACAATTA
>SOJA01000115.1 GCA_004376975.1 Candidatus Bathyarchaeota archaeon | reverse complement strand
ATTATTACATTGTGGACCGCAAGGACAACATGATAATTACCGGAGGTGAACATGTCTACCCATCAGAGGTTGAAGAAATAATCTCTCAGCATTCGAAGGTTCGCGACGTTGCTGTGGTGGGTCTTCCTGATGATAAGTGGGGTGAATCCGTTACAGCGGTTGTTGTTTTGAAGGAAGGTGAAACGGTAACAAGCGAAGAAATCATTGAATGGTGTAGGGGCAAGATGGCTGGGTACAAAAAACCTAAGAGGGTGTTATTCATCGATTATTCGGAAATGCCTAGGACTGCAACAGGAAAGATTTTACATAGAGAACTTAGGGAGAAATATGGTCAACTTTAAATCCTGCCTATTATGATTGCTTGAAAGGTGAGATGAGAAAAAGGCCTTATTGTAGGCGATGTGGAGCCGAGTTACCTAAAGACTCGAGATTCTGTCCCGCCTGCGGGACTCCAATAGTTGCCCCCGAAATGAAGCCCTTGGAAACACGTCGAACTTCAAAAGTGACTGGCAAGCCCCATGTAATCGTTACCAACATTGCACCTGGATCCGTTGAAGTAAAGTCAGGTCCTGAAGCTGAAGTGACCGTCGACTTGGACCTTAGAACACCTGAGGACTTAGACTGGAACATTATGCAAGATGACAACGTAATAACTATCACATGCCGTACGAGAGTTTCTCCTTTCTTCGGCTGGCCGAAGTATGTCTTTTCAGGTGGCCCAAGAGCCAATATCCTCGTTTCAGTGCCTGCAGAAACAGACCTTAACCTTGAAAATCGCGCCGGCCGAGTCACAGTTACGGAAGTAAAGGGCACTATTGTTGCGGAGTCTTCAGCTGGCACAGTAAGCATGCAAGGCTGCGAAGGCACCGTTAAAGCTAGGACCAAAGCTGGATCTGTCAACTTGGATAACGTGAACGGCACGATTTCTGCCCGCAGCTTTGATGGTTCCATTAGATTCACTGGGGCTTTGTCGAAGGGTGAAAACTGGTTTAGGACCAGCGTTGGAAGAATTGAACTCAAGCTGCGAGGCGAGCCAGACCTAACCGTAGAAGCTTCTACAAGGATTGGGCGGGTTACGTGTAGTCCAGAATTGACTGACGCACGTTATGAGCGAGGGCAGTATGTGGGTCGAATTGGCGCTGGAACTGGAAGACTGATTGCGGAGACAAAAACCGGAAGCATAACAATCCGTCGATAAGTTGCATGCATAGCTTGTCTGAGCACGAAGCCTTCTGTGGCGCGCGTAATTCTTAATAGTTTGACTTTACACTAAGGAGCGTCTAATATACAGATGAAAGGAGAACAGAAATAATATGCCAACATGGATATGTACGGAATGTAAAACCGAATACGCAGGTAGATGTCGCCAAGCAACATGCTCAAACTGTGGCGCACCGAAAGAAAAGCACGTAAAGAAGGCATAAACATATGGCATCAACAGATCCAGCTAGCCTAGTCGGTTACTGCGGTCTATACTGCAACGCTTGCGGAATACGTCAAGAAAAGATAAAAACTGCTGTCAATAACCTGCATGACATTCTTGCTGTCTATGGCTTCGACAAGATGATGCCAGAACTCGCCAAGTGGGAACCAAGCTTCAAACACTACAACGAATTCGACCAAGTCATGAATGGCCTAGTCAAGCTGTTTGGTGACTGCCCAGGTTGTCTTCAAGGCGGCGGAGATCCAAACTGCAAAGTACGTGACTGTGCAAAGAAAAAGACATTTCGAACCTGTGCCGAGTGTGATGAGGCTGAGAAATGTGAACCCCTAGCTCCATACAGAAAAGGCTACAAAGGACTTACACCAGCGCTTCAGAACATAAAACAAAACGGTATCGAAAGATATGCCGAGGAAATGCAGAAAAAAGTGGACAAGGGATACAGCTACTTAGAAGAAAGCAAATAGCTTCTCGTTCTATCCCTTCTTTTTGAGCAACACAAACGCGAGTGCGCACACATATTCCTACAGATGGCAATAGCGCGCTAGAAATAACCTCACCACGTATCAGAAGACCTGATAAGTGCTTCGATGAAATCCAGTAGTTTCCGGAATGAGCTATTTCAGAGTCTTCAAGTATGTCTCCAGCTTTGTCTTAACTCGGTATTCGTCGTAATTTCTCCAATCCGTTGAATCCACATCTAGTATCAGACTCGAAACTCCCGTCATCTCCTGAACTTTCTTCTTCACTACGGTTTCTCCTATCGTCATCATCCTACAACCCCAATTCGTTGGCAAGATAACACCATTCGCCCGAAAATCCCTCACCAAACCCGCGATCAAGTTTATCCTCCCCTCAATGGTACAGTTTGACATGTTTGACAAATGTTTTCGTGCCAAGGTCTCATAAGGCCTTGAAGGGTCCAAGCTTCCAGTCCAGACATGTGAAAAAGTCTCAGCAACCACAACTGCTCCCAAGCTTCTCAGATACGGAAACATTTGAAGGTCAAACCATAAGGGAAGGTTGTCCCAAACCAGACGATACTCCTCTTTTTCTGCAACCCCCACACCCTGATTAACCATCTGTTCAAGCTCGCTGCAAAGCCTTTCATAAAATTCCACAGCTTGCTCTGTCCCAGGAATGCAGAGTATAAAATAAACCGCGGAAAACGCTTCTCTTGCTCCCATAGGAGCTGGAACCTTTTTTCTATAATCCTGAACTTTAAGCCAAAGTTCACTTGCCCTATTTGAAAGTTCCAAACTTTTTCTAAGCTTGCCTTCATCAAGCCTAATCCCAGAATGCTTTTCGAGGAGACTGATCAAGTCTTCAAGCTGAGAAACATAATGTTGAATGTAATAATCCGGCAGATTTTCTGGATTCGCACTCTCAACATTGTAGGGAACGTCTAATAGAAGCAGAGGTTTTTTGAAAATTCGACTGGCAACCTGAAACCATTTCAGATGGGTATCGCAAGCACACGTCGAAGCGACCAAAATGTCTGGTCTTGGTATTCCTCCTTCAGGCAGATTCTCCCCGTCAAAGAGGGAGCCAAGCACACACCTTGGGTACGAGCACAAGTCTTTGGAAAAACCTTTTCTTTCAGCCAACTCACATAAGGGAACCGAAACCCTTCTGGCAGCGCATAAGGAAGCATAGCTTTCAGGCCACACTGGAATAATGTCCATTGCAAGAAGGATTTCTACTGGAAAAGTGGAGGCCACCCATGCCACAAGCTTTCCTTCCTCTCTCGCTTTGTGGGCCACCTCATAGAAAGGCTTAACATAGTTCCGATAGAAACCCCTAAGCGTTTCAAGTCTTCTCTCGCTCATTTAGGTTATTCCTCCAACATCTCAATAAAGGCTTCAATCCTTGTCCTAAGCTGTGCAATCCCGCTCAGAGAGTGCTCCCACTCAAGACATGAAACTGGTAAGCCTTCGTTCTCTCTTAGTTCTTCAGCCAATAGAGGAGCGTCAAAAGAATGAACATCACAGGACTTTAGGGAAAAAATCAGGACACCTTCAACATCAAAAAGCTTCACCATCTCTCTCACATGTTTGAACCTTTCTTCAGAAGAATACATGAACGGGCACGGAATCTTACACAAGTATCTCTCGGCAATAGCCATCGTAAAGTCTCCGTTTTCCCTCACCAAGTTCCAAAAATACCGTGAACCAGTGCAAAGGTCGTCAGCAACAACGCGGCCACCAACACTTTCAATAAGCCTAAACAGTTCAGAGTTTCCCATAACGCTGCCTGAAACAAGAAGCCTCACACCTTTTTTGGGTAGGTCTTCACGGCTCTTAATTTCTTCAAGTAACGCGCGTAAAAGCTTGTTGTGCTCATCCTTCGGAATCATCATGCTTGACAATACAATTTCAAGAGCTTCACTCCCAGACACCAATGGAGGACTCCGCTTTCTCAGTTCATAAACACTTTTTAGTAGCCGCCTGTTCTCGTTAAAAATTTCTATGGCATCCTTAAGATTTTCCTCAGAAATCTCAACATCAAATTCTTTCGTTAGCCATTCTTTGAACCTTTCAAGCTCTTCGTAGAAGAATTTTATGGTGTTTTCTGTAGCACTATGGGGAGTGTTTATGAAATACGTTTTATGAATTGCTGTGCAGTGCCTCCAGAGGTCATAAGTCTTGTTTTGGTTGTCACAAGAGTTCGAAACAACATAGCCATCTAAGAGACCGTATTCTCCTTTTAGGGCTTTGTTAAAACAGCATTTTGCAAAGGAACAAACATTTACTGGTAGATAAACGTCAGCTAACTTTGGAGGTTCAAGGCTTCCAAGGACTCTGATAGGAAGAATCCCCCCACCATAGATGATTTCTTCTGGTGTGTAGGAGCACGCATATCCTAAAACAGGCTTGTTTTGATGTTTCCATCCTTTGATGAACTTGTTCTCTACGGAAATCAAGTTTCTAAACTGCTCTAGTAGTTCCATGAAACTTCCGTCTCTCAGCTTTAGCGTTATATAGACTCAAACTCTTTTAATATTTTTCACAACTTCAGAGTGGAAACTTCATGGAAAATGTGGTCTAAGCCTTAGAGAACAGGGCGAACGTACACGCAAGAATCCCTAATTTCGCCTCCTCAAGTAAGTGTTCTCCGAACTCTTCAACAATTTGGTCAGAACATCATTCACAGACGTCTGAATCCCGTATCGTTTTCCATAACTCACAATAGCCCCGCTCATGAAGTCAACTTCGGTCCCCCTTTTGTTCTCAACATCCACCAACATGGAGGGCTTATGGGCGCCGCCCTTCTCCAGATAACTAGCAAATCTGTCAAGTGCATCTTCACCGAAATCGTAACCGTCTGCTTTCGCCACTGCCAATCCTTCTTCCAACACCTTCACACTTAAATCATGACTGGGCTCATATTCCATCGCTTCCTTCATGGTCTGACCAGTCAAAGCACAAACAGAACACAAAGCAGAGTTCAAGATCGTCTTTTCCCAAACGTGCCTTTTAACATCTGATGCTTCCTCGGTTGCCAACCCACAACTTGTCATTATACCCGCAATGTGCTTAGTTGTCTCATCAGTCCTGTACAGTCCCTTCCGAAAGGCACCAACGTAATTAGGAGGTTGAAACCAATTCATCCTCACATCCCCAGGACCGTCTAAATTCCCAGCGTAATTAATAACCACACGATAAGTAGTCTCGATTCCCAAAGTCTCGGCAATTAAGCACTCATTGTCCAATCCGTTCTGAAAACTAACAAATCTCATTCCAGATGTGTGCACAGGCTTGAGCTCAGCCAAAACACTCTTCAGAAAACAAGCCTTCGTGGAAATAAAAACAATGTCAGGCTTGAACTTAGCCAATTCAGCCAACGAACCCACAACTTTGTCAACCCGAGCAGACAGCTTCTTAATCCCAGAAACCCTTAAACCATCTTTGCTAACTTTAGCCAAAAGCTCCTTGGCAATGTCCTCCACAACCACATCTGCTCCACCCTTGGCTAAGTGAGCGGCCAAAATAGTTCCAACAGGACCCAAACCGATAATCCCAATTGTCGGCTTGTCCACAGTCATATCCAATCCCGCAACGACACTAGATTATACGTTACTTAAAAGCATATTTTAGAAAAAAGCTATACTTGGGGTTTTTTAGCCTTTGGATTTTCCTTTTCATTTTTTAGAATTGCGGCAAGTATGTTCTTGAATATTTCCATATCAGAAGCATTCACTATTGGAATTTGAAGACTCTTGTCAACCTCAAACATCTTTTCGTATTTTGGAAACTCCGCATAGCAAACGTGACTTATCGGAAACTCCTTATTCTTAATCTCATACTCAAAGGACTTATCATAAACTTCCAAGCATAACAGATAGCCATCCACCCAGTGAAGCCGGCTCATTCCATATGTTGTGGCGCACCATGTTATGTTTCTAACGGAACGTTTGTCCAAACCTAAGATTCTGACTTTTTGAGTTGGAACGATTTCCACATCCAAGCCTTTCACTCTCTGAAGGGGATTGTTAATACTTCTTTAGCGTAGCCGCTTATTTTCGGGCCTAGTCCATGCACAGTTTTAGACCACCCGTCAACATTTATCAGAGCATTTAGTGGAGTTTGATAGGATTTGAGGATTGCTGTGGCTTTTTCTCTTCCGATGTTTGGCAAACTAGCTAAGAAGAATATTTGAGCGTCAGCTGTGGTTTCGCATTTTTTGATTGGATGAATGGCTGGGGTTCTCTTTTCCACTATTTGTTCTTGGCGGGCAGCTATGTAAAGGAAATCAATTGTTTCCTTGTATGATGTCGTGTGCACCATTGCTATTCCATTTTTTGCCAAATGGAACATTGCGCCCCAAACGGATGCGGGATTGATTCTGCTGTACTTGTAGATTATTGGCAGGTAGCCTTCTAGGAGAATCAACGTTTTCGGATAAGCCTCTTTCAGCTTGAAAAGTTGTTCAAAGAGATGGCGATGTGTAAGTGTGTAAACGAAGTCCTGAACGGTTTTTCGCTCTACGGCACAATCATTAGACAATATGTAATCGCCTTTCTGTAATGCTTTAATTTCTATTGTCACGCCTCGTTCTCGGAGTCCTTTAACTATTTTTGCAGCAGTGTTTGCCTCTCGACTGTCAACAATGATTGTTGGCTCCTTCTCATTACCCTTCTTTTCCTTCAAATATGGAACTAAAGTTTCCGTTCCAGACATTTCCTCAACTCTTTAGCTGTTCAGTTAACCCTGAGAAACTAGTTGCTTCTTGCAGATAAAACTTGAGCATAATATACGGTGAACTAGCTGAGAAGGTGTTGTAGGCGTAAAAATAGGTGGAGTAAAAGATTATAGTCCTTTTTTCGTTATTTCTTTTACGACGCCTGCAGCTACTGTTGTTCCCATGTCTCTAATTGCAAATCTGCCAAGCTCTGGGAAGTCAGTGTATGTTTCAATTGCGACTGGATGTAATGGTTCTACCTTTACTATGGCAGCGTCTCCAGTTTTCAGGAAATCCGGGTTTTCCTGCACAATCTGTCCTGAACGTGGGTCAATTTTCGTCAACAGCTCTGTAAATCTGCATGCGACCTGTCCAGTGTGGTAGTGGAACACCGGAGTGTATCCTGCGGCTATTGCTGTGGGGTGATAAATTACGATGATTTGTCCTATGAATTCCTTCGCAACTGTTGCTGGGTTTGAAACGTGTGCACAAACATCTCCACGACGTACATCTGCTCTTTCCAGGCCTCTAACGTTGAATCCAATGTTATCGCCTGGTTCAGCTTTTGGGATTTTTGTATGGTGCATTTCCAACGATTTCACTTCACCCTTTTTGTTAGCAGGCATGAATATAACTTCGTCCCCTTCCTTGAGTATTCCTGTCTCAACTCTACCGACTGGAACTGTGCCTACTCCTGTAATTGTGTAAACGTCTTGAATTGGAATGCGTAATGGTTTACCTGTAGGTTTAGAAGGCTCTACAAATTCGTCTAGGCAATCAATTAATGCTGGTCCCTTGTACCATGGCATTTTATCGCTTTTTTTAACTAGGTTGTCACCAGTCCATCCTGAAGTGGGCACGAAGTGGATTCTTTCAGTCTTGAAGCCTACCATCGTAAGCGTTCTGCCAACTTCATTCTTGATCTCGTTGAATCGTTCTTCCTTCCAGTTGACTGAGGCATCATCCATTTTGTTGATGGCTACGACTAGCTGGTTTACACCTAAAGTGAAAGCTAAGAATGCATGCTCTCTTGTCTGACCGCCTGCACCTATGCCAGCCTCAAATTCGCCTCTTTTAGCTGAAACAAAAAGTATGGCTCCGTCTGCTTGGCTTGCTCCTGTAATCATGTTCTTGACGAAGTCTCTGTGTCCAGGCGCATCTATGACTGTAAAGTAGTATTTTTTAGTTTCAAATCTTAGGAATCGAAGATCAATTGTTAATCCTCTTTCTCGCTCTTCTTTGAGGTTATCGAGAACCCATGCGAACTTGAAAGTTTCCTTCCCCATTTTGCTTGCTTCTTCCTCGTAAGCTTTTATTGTTCTGTCTTCAATGGCTCCTGCTAAACATAACATGTGGCCTGTTGTTGTTGATTTACCATGGTCCACATGTCCCATAATTACCAAGTTCAAATGAGGTTTTCCGGTTTTACTCATTTTTTTTCCTCCTTACTTTTATCGAATTAACTCTGTATTTGATGAATTCGTTTACACAACTGTTCATTCAGTTATTTTAAGTTTATGATAAGCGTGACAGCATATAGTTTGAATTGCTTTGGAGCAATGTGTAAATCGTTGACTGTTCAGGAAGAACTGAAAACAAAGTGTTTCAGGATGTCTGAAGATTCGTCAGATGAAAGCTACCGTTTGGAAGGAATTGTCTTTGGACTTGACGTGCGGTTTATTATGTGTTTAGGCTTGATAATAGGTGTTGCCGAGGCTACTTCAAATACTCGTTTTTGTGATGGTTACTGAGATAATCGGAGGCTTTGCAAATGCTTTCGGCAATTCCATCGGATTCTTCATGTCTTAATCCGCGGAAAGAGCATTATAGATTCATGAAACAATGGATTATGGAGTAGCAACACAAAAGGGAGATACTCACTAACACGTCTTTCGCATTTGCATAAACAGTCGCAGCTGTGTTAATCCTATTGTCGCCATTTACTGTTCCCGTATGGAACATGTTATAACACTTGCTTTTGCAGTTGGAACTGTGATGGCGTTCATTCTGGAGAGCTATGATGGCAGAACAAGCCATGGAAACCCCTGCAAAGAAGGAGTGAAATACGCCTTACTCGCCATAGCAGGGGCCGTAATCTCTCATTTCATAGCAGACTGCATTCAACTCCTAATTTAAGACATGCACTGTAGATTCTGGAAAAAGGTCAAAAGACTTGACAGTGTCTTGCCGTGGAAACAGATATTAAAGCTAGTTCTCGGAATTAATGTTTGTGGATGCGTTTAGGTTATGCCAACAAACTTGCCTGCTGAAGCTAAACATAAATGGACTGAGGTTTCGGCAGCAAGAAAGCCGAGGGTAAAACTGCAGCTTTTAAAAGAGTTTATGAGTCTTGTTCCGAAACATAAAGGTAACGAGAAACTGCGTTCTCAAGTAAAAAAGCAGATGGCTGCTCTGCGAAGAGAGATGGTGGACAAGAAACGTAGAAGAGCTGGAAAGGGTGGACCAAAATTTTTCATAGAGAAAGAAGGAGCAGCTCAAGTGGCAATAATCAGTTTGACGAATGCTGGAAAAAGCAGTTTGCTCGTGTCCACTACAAATGCGAAGGTTGAGGTTTCACCTAACCCCTACACAACAAGAGATCCGAGGCCTGGCATGCTGGCCTATGAGGATATGCAGTTTCAAATGGTTGAGACTCCAGCGTTGATGGAAGGCTTAGCTAATGATAAAGCACGTGGAGTCCAGACTCTAGCTTTAGCGCGAAATGCTGACTGCTTGATCTTGATGTTGGATTTGTCGTATGACCCTGTTGGTCGATTGTCGCTGATTTTGGATGAGATGGAAAAGGCTCGAGTGTTCGTTAGTAAACCTAGGGCACGCGTTGAAGTTGAAAGGAAATTTATGGGTGCTGGCTTGCAGATAATTTTGGTTGGGAGATTTGTTGACTGCACTCTTAGGGATGTTAGGGAATTGCTCAAGGGTTATCGTATCACTGATGCTGTTGTCAAGATTTATGGAGATGCTACGCTTGACGAGGTTGAAGAAGCGATTTTTGAAAGCACGGTTTATAAGCCAGTGGTGATCGTTGCAAACAAAATTGATTTGGAGAAAAGCAGAGCAAATCTCAAAATGCTGAAGACCTATGTTGGCAACCGGTTACCTGTCCTTGCAATTTCATGTAAAACAGGGGAAGGATTAGACAGGCTTGGTGAAGCCCTATTTAAGGCATTAGATGTGATACGTGTCTACACTAAAGAACCAAACGCTAAAGAATGTTCTAAAAGACCATTTGTACTCGAGAAAGGGGCTAAGATCTGTGACTTAGCTAAGAATATTCACAGTGATTTCAGCAGTAAATTCTCTTTTGCAAAAGTCTGGTCTGAACGTCTCGTTTTTAGTCCACAAAGGGTTGGTTTGACGTTTAGCCTTGAAGATGGGGATGTGGTCGAGATACACATGAAGTAGTCTACTGGAAGTTGTTATCTCGAGGCTTTAGCTATTCTTTCCAGTTCATGACGTTTTGAAACTGCGTAGCTTTTCATGTCATGATTCGCAGCTAGAATTAGCTCTTCTGCCAAGCATTCTGCAACTGAACGTTGATTGTGCATTGACGCATGTCTGGCCCCTTCGCTGATAAGCCTTAAAGCCAAGTCAACTCTTCTCTGTGGCGACACATCAACAGATAAGTGATATACTACGCCACCATAGCTTAATCTAGTTGTATCCTCGCATTGCGCACAATTTTCCACAGCTGCAACAAGCACCTTTACAGGGTTTCCACCGGTACGTAAATGTATTATTTCAAAAGCATGCTTCATAATGTTTATGACTTTAGCTTTTTTCCCAGCATTTTTACCTGGACGCATAAGGTTGTTTAAGAGTCTTTCAACAATGTTGACGTTAGCCTTACGGAAGCGCTTGTGTTCATGACGCCCCATGCTGTGTGGAACTGCAACTGGTTTTAGGGATATATACCTGCTTAACCCTGGATCTCTTATCTCAATGTCTTTGAAACCCCATTTTCCGAAAAGCTTTATCTCAACCTCTTGCTTCTGGCTCATAGCTCTCACCGCATCGGTTTCTGTTTCTTTCCAAGTACAAGCTCCTTCAACGATACGCCGTTAACCAGTATGACCTTCCAGCGTACTCCAGGAATGTCGCCCATGGCTCCTCCACGAGGACCGCCTATACCTTCAACCAATACTTCATCATGCTCGTCAACAATGTTTAATGCTCCATCTCCGGGCAGAAAAGCAGTTATAAGGCGGCCGTTTTTAATGAGTTGAGTTCTCACACATTTTCTTATGGCGCTGTTAGGCTGTTTGCTTTCAACACCTACTTTTTCCAGGACTATGCCGCGGCTCATGGGTGCTCCTTTAAGAGGATCCGCCTTTACATCCAGCCTTAACACTCGACGTTTATAGTACATGTTACTCCAACGGAATTTTTTCCGTTTCGCAATCAATTTTCTTGCTGCAAATTCGCCCTTCGGAGATTTCGAACCCATATTTATGTTTCCTCTTCGCTACGTCTAATCACACTTCTAATATTTAAACTGTAATACGGTAATCCTAGCCGTAAAATAGTAATGTTTTTAGCTGTAGCCTACGAATCTTTTCGGCTTTCTGAAGACATGAGCCCCTTGGAGCTCATTGACCTTTTCAGAGCCCCCCCCTCCCCCCCTAGTTTTTTCTCTGGTTTTCATGCGTGTGAATAGAGAAGGTGAGTATGGCAATTCCAGTCATGAGTTGTGGTTTTTTAGTCAGGTTGAGTAAGTTTGGTCGGGTATATGGATGACTCTGGAAATAATTAAGGCAAGTTTGACGTTTGAACAATACTTTCCTTCATACAGCTCTAATGTAGTATAACTTGACTGATCGAAACGGTTATACCCGCTTTTACACAACCTACAAAACTGTTCAATCCTTAACTACCTTTACGAAAACATATGTCAGGTGAGATAATCATGGCTGTTTGGCGACTGCTAAAACGTGAAACTTACAATGCATTCATGAATATGGCTATTGACGAGGCTATTTTGAAAGCTAGAATTGAAAATCTTGCCCAAAGCACGTTAAGGTTTTATTGTTGGAAGCCATCCGCTGTTTCCATTGGAAGATTCCAGAAAATCGAAAATGAAGTTCAGTTATCAAACTGCAAAAAACATGGAGTGGATGTTGTTAGACGAATAAGTGGTGGAGGCACGGTTTATCATGACGCTCAAGATGAAACCACCTACAGTGTAATTTCACACAAAAAAGACTTGAAAGCCCCAGACATAACAGATATCTACACAAAAATATATGGCGGATTGGTTGAAGCCACGAAAATACTAGGCTTGAGAACCGATTTCAATAAAGGCAATGTGAAAACTTGTCCAAACTTGATGGTTAACGGCAGAAAAATTTCTGGAAGTGCACAATCACACAAGAAGGGTGTTGTATTGCAGCATGGAACGCTCCTCATTGATGTTAACTTAGTGAAAATGTTCACTTTCTTACGTGTTCCATGGGCTAGAACATGCATGGAAGTCATTAGTGTTGCAGACCATAAAATCACTTCAATAAAGAAGGAGTTAAGGAGAGACGTCTCAATTGAGGAAGTGAATAAAGCCTTAGTTGAAGGGTTTCAGAAAGCTCTAAACGTGAAGATTGTAGAAGGGAAATTGACATCTTACGAGAGGGAGCTTGCAGAAAAACTCTGCACAGAAAAATATGATACTGATGAATGGAATTTTCATGGTAAAAGCAATATCTAAAATATTAAGGCTATGGATGTTAAGGATTGAAGGGTCTAATGCTTTTCAATTCTCCATTTCAAACCCTGCGGCGTGTCTTCAACTACTATACCCATATGTCTGAGCTGTTGCCTGATTTTATCTGCAGTTGCCCAGTCCTTAGCCTTTCTAGCTTCTTCTCGTTTACGGATCAGTTCCTCTGCTTCTTTAGACAGCTTGTCCTCTATCTTGATTTTGCCTATTACACCGAGCACTTTGTCAAATCTCATCATCAGCTTTGAGACTTCCTCCGCCTCTTCTTTGCTAAGTATATTATCATCCACAAGCTTGTTTACCTCTCTAACGAAATCGAATAATGCAGCTAACGCGAGGCTTATATTTAGGTCGTCATCCATAGCCTCTTCAAAACGCTTTTGCACATCACCCATCAACACCACTATTCTTTCTCCGCACTCCTCTCCTTTAGCATCCATTAGCCTATGCATGAAGTTCATTAGGCGGTCAACCGTGTTTTTCGCTGCTTCTAATCCTTTGAAGGTGAAGTTCAATTGTTGCCTGTAATGAGTTGATAATAGCAGATAACGCACAGTTTTCGGGTTGTACCCCATTTTTGTCAGATCTCTCAAAGTGTAGTAGTTTCCAGAGCTCTTAGCCATTCGCTTTCCTTCAACAAGCAAATGTTCGTTGTGAAGCCAGTAATTGACAAATGTTTTGCCCGTAACAGCTTCGCTTTGAGCTATCTCGTTTTCATGATGTGGAAAAATCAAGTCTACTCCTCCACTGTGAATATCTATTGTTTCACCTAGGTATTTCATTGCCATAGTTGAACATTCAATGTGCCATCCAGGTCTTCCTTTGCCTATTTCCGTTTCCCAGAAGACTTCACCGTCTTCTTCATCCCATGCCTTCCAGAGGGCGAAATCGTGTGCTTCCTCTTTTCCATACTCGTCAACTTTCACTCTTGCGCCTGGTTTAAGCTCTTCAACTCTAATTTTTGAAAGCTTTCCGTAACCAGTGAACCGTGAGATGTCATAGTAAATTGAGCCGTCCTTGCCTCTGTAGCCGTAACCTTTCTCCAGAAGCTTTTTGATGAAGGCAGTCATCTCTGGAATATGCTCTGTCGCTCTGGGGTAATGTTCTGCCTCTTCAATGTTCAGTTTTGTTAAGTCTTCGAAAAATGCTTTTATGTAGCGTTCTGTGCATTCTTCAAGAGGTATCCCATGTTTTCTGGAGGCGGTAATTGTTTTGTCATCAACGTCTGTCAGGTTCATGACTTGGGTGACATTGAAGCCGCGATATTCAAGCCATCTGCGCATCAAATCTTCGAAAATGAAGGATCTTAGGTTTCCGATATGAGCGAAATCGTAAACTGTAGGTCCGCAAGCGTACAGTTTGGCTTTTCCTTGTTCCAGAGGGATGAACTTTTCCTTCTCACGCGTCAAAGTGTTGAAAAAACGTATGTTTTCAGTTGATGGCTTCATGTTTTCCCTTGACAAATAGCGTTGGAAAATATTTAAGCGTTTAAATCAGGCGGTTAATCGTACCTTTTTAATTTTATCATTTCTCTGAAGCTTTTCAAATCTTCAGCGATAAGCTTTAGAAAGTACAGTTCTTCCATTGTACTTTCGAATTTTAAGAATTCTTCACGGAGTTTTTGCAGTGTCTTTGTGTTTTTACTCAATTTCTCAACTTTCCGCTGAGGGTTTATATGGAGGGCTTTCATTGTTTTTTGGCTAACCACGCAGCTATTCCGTCATCGAGGAGAAAGGAGAAGGCTTCGAAAACGGAAAAAACGATTTGATGGCTGTTTGTGGTTAGCCTTCAACCTTTAGCCCTCCAATGCCTCATCGTAAGACTTAAGATATCAGTCTACTATAAAAACATTACTGAATAACGCGAACACACAAACACTAAACAGGCATTAACCTATAGCCAGAATCCCTTCCAAAATCTTCTTCGCAGGAATGTCCAGCTGCTTTGACAGCCACGATTTCAAGAGAGAAGCCTGCTTAGGAGGCTCTCCACTATAAGTTATAACCTGATTATCCTTCAAGGCATCCACCTGAAATGTTTTCTCCGCCTCTTTATACAAGAAGGACAATGTTTGAGCTTGATGAGCCAGAGTCTGAAAGTCTTCCCATTGTTTACAACGCAAAATCACAGGCGGCCCACGAACTCCTCTAACCTGTGTTGAAGCTTTTTCCTCCTGCACCATCTGAACGGGTATTGCTACAGCCTCATTTGAAGTTGACAGATAAGTGATCAGATTTGTTATCTCATTCTGCAACGTTGCAAGTCTACCCTCAACCCTCTCTATTTTTCCACTTAACTCTCCAGTATCGCCTACCTTATCAGTTATTGTACCCAAATCGCCTATCAACCGATCTAAGTCCTTTTCGTGCTCCTTTAAAACGTTTATTATGAAATCTAGCGCTTCCAGAGCTTCGTCCTTCGATGGAGGTTTCCGAGTCATCGTTTTTTCTTCCGTTCCTTCAAGCTAATTCAATACCCTTCTTTATAAATAAAGGTAGCGAATCCTCAAAATGTATCCAAGCGAAGATGTAGCTGTATTTATTGACAATTAGCAACCAAAGTGGAGATGCCTGCTCAAGATGAAGGCAACACATAGAACTTTTGTACACCCATCTTTTTTTGTATGTGATGTGTGATTAAACTCCTATCAACTCTAGAACCTTCTTTGCTTGCAAAACACAGAGGATAAATAGAAGTTTTCTCCACAAATGTTATTTAGCAATTGGACTACTTAGGATTAGGAGAAAGGATATTGCTCAAGAGAATTGTTTGTGGAATAATGCTTATGTTGATTCTTGGAAGCATTTTTTTTTCCGCGATTATGTTGGTGAGAAGCGACATAGTAGAACATGATCTTGTGGTTTTTTGGAATGAACCTATAGTGAATGAAAGGAATCACCTTAGAAATGGGACTTCAACAGTTCTTAACATGACTGTTTTCAATAATGGCAGCAGTGTTGAAGATGTAATTTTGCAGCTTCTAATCAATGGCACTTACGTCCTCAATTCATCGATGCCTAACTTGGCACCGGGTCATGTTTTCTGGAGTACGTATTTTTGGGTGCCTGAGGAGGGAGACTATTATTTGACTGCTTATGCCCCACCGGTGGAAAATGAGACTCATACGGCGAACAACAATGACACGAAGTGGGTTCGAGTGTGCCCTGATAAGTCACCTATAGCAAGCTTCACTTTTGAGCCCGAAATTGAGCCAAATATTATATTTGTTGACAAAAACGTAACTTTCGACGCTTCAGCTAGCAACGATGACCTTGACTGGGGAACAATTGTTCGATACGAATGGGACTGGAATGATACAACCACTAACACCACAACCGAACCCATCATAAACCACACTTTCACCTCTGGTGTTTTTCGAGTGAACTTAACAGTAACTGACGATGATGGAGAAACCTGGTGGATTATATACTATGTGCCCACGGTTAATGTGACTTTAGACGTTAAACCTTGTCAGGGAGCGTTTAACGAGACTGCTGGTTTATATGAAACAGCTGGCAGATTACCGATAAACGTCACCGTTACAAACAATGGTGAGTTTACCGAAACCTTCACCGTTACTGTCTACGCTAACGATACCACTATTGGAAACAGAACAGTGACTATACCGGCGGGTGGCTCAGAAAACATTGATTTTTCTCTTGATACCAGTGTATTCCAAAAGGGCAACTATAGCATAAGCGCCCATGCTCCAGGCAATATCACATATGCTGATTATTTGGTTGGGGTTTACCTTACTGGTGATGTAGATCACAACGGAGCCGTTAACATATACGACGTTGTAAAAATCACAGGTATCTACGGATCCGAGTTAGGAGATCCGGAGTTTACTTATAACACAGACTTGGACTGCAATGGTAAAATCCAAATCTACGACGTAGTAATATGCACAGGTCATTACGGACAAGAAGACCCATAACGCGCGCTACGCAAAGAAAAAAGAATGGAAGAACACAGCGTAATAAGGCAGTACAAAGCTATTTTAGATTCGAAGAAACTTGACAAGGGAACAACGGCTTTTATTCTAGCGTCACTTACCTATCGACCTGGAGGCAGAGAGATGTGGCAAGAGAGATCGCTGCATTCCCAGAAGTACAAGAAGTGCCAGATAATTACTGGAGGTTGGAACATTCTCATCAAAGTTAAAGCTGGCCACGTTGACACATTAGGAAAGCGTGTAATGGACAAATTGCGGATGGTTGAGGGAGTAGAAAACACGTTGAGTTGTGTAGTGTGCGAAACGGTGAAAGAAGCCAATGATGTACTCATGTGAAAATAACGCAGGTGTTACAGCGCGCGCCCAATAACAAAACACTTATAGATTTATAGTATCTTGCAGTTTACTTTGAATGTGGTTG
>SOJA01000139.1 GCA_004376975.1 Candidatus Bathyarchaeota archaeon | reverse complement strand
GTTGCAAAAGCAAAATCCACAGTACTGACTACCGGCGGATTCGGAAGACTCCACATACAGGGCTTTCAAACCACAAATCATTATGGAGCAACAGCCGATGGAATAGTTATGGCTTACCGCGCAGGCGCAAAATTAAGAGACATGGACGCTGTGCAATATCATCCCACAGGCGCAGCATATCCAGAGCAGATAGTGGGGTTGTTGGTGACGGAAAAAGTGCGGGGGCTAGAAGCCCAGCCAGTAAACAAGAATGGTGAACAGTTTGTTTATCCTCGCGAGCCAAGGGATGTAGAGGCGGCAGCAATAATCAGGGAATGCTACGAGAGAAATAACGGTGTAGAAACCCCTACGGGAATGAGAGGAGTTTGGTTGGATTCACCGATGATAGACATACTTCAAGGCGAAGGAACAATAGAAAAGAAACTTCCAGCCATGCTTAGACAGTATAAACGATTTGACATTGACATGACCCAAGACCCCATTCTGGTATTTCCGACTTTGCACTTCCAAAACGGCGGAGTAATAATAAAAGAAAATGCGGAGACAACTGTTAAGGGATTATTCGCAGCAGGCGAAGTAACAGGTGGAACCCATGGAAAGAACAGGCTAATGGGAAATTCAATACTTGACTACAGCGTGTTCGGAAGAATAGTAGGAATAAACGCTGCAAAACATGCTAACAACGCTAGCATTGGCAAACTAACGTTGGATCACTTGACAAAATACGACAAAATGCTGAAAGAAGCAGGAGTAGAAACCAACAGAAAAGCCCCAATTCTGCTACCGGAGTATAGGGAAGAAAAAGTGCTCTCAAGAGCACTTGACATTTTCTAACACTTTAGAAACCGGAATTATTTTCGGTAACCAGAAAAACTAAAATGCACTCCACGGCATCTACATTTAACCATAGGGATAGCGGTGAAAATGGAAGAGGTAAGAATTCTATTATGCGGTCTTGGCGCAGTGGGCACTTTGATTGCAAAGCATTTACTTCAAAAAGAAGGTATCAAAATCGTCGGGGCAATTGATGTAGCTGAAGATATAATTGGCAAAGACTTAGGTGACATTCTAAACTCCGGAAAAACCGGAGTAAAAGTCTCAGGTGATATTGACTCTGTACTTTCAAAAGCAAAGGCGGATATTGCTGTTCATGCAACTTCATCATTTTTTAGAGATACATATTCCCAAATAGCGTCAATTGTAAAGCACGATGTAAACGTTGTATCTACATGTGAGGAACTTTCATATCCGTATCTTACTGAACCAAAACTTTCAATAGAGCTTGACTTACTTGCCAAAAAACATAATGCAACGGTTTTAGGTACAGGCATAAACCCAGGTTTCTTAATGGACACTTTGGTGATTACACTTACTGTTGTTTGCCAAGAAATCGAAAAGATCAAAGCTACAAGGGTGATGAACGCCGCCACAAGACGTTTACCATTTCAGAGGAAAATAGGCGCCGGTTTAACGGTTGAAGAATTCCAACATAAAATTGAAACTAAACAAATTAGTGGACATGTGGGGCTTGAGCAGTCTATCGCTGTGATTGCTGATGCTCTAAAATGGAATCTTGAAAGGATAACTGCTGAAGGTGTCGAGCCAGTAGTTGCTGGAAAACCAGTTGAAAGTGCAAGCATAAAAGTCAGGGCTGGAAATGTTGCTGGTTTAAGACAGAAAGCCAAAGGGATATTGAAGAGCAAAGAGATTATTGTTTTAGATTTTCAAGCATATATTGGTGCAGAAGAGGAATATGACGCTGTGACGATTGAAGGTGTTCCAAATGTTAAACAGAGGATTCAGCCATGCGTTCACGGCGACATAAGCACAGTCGCCATGATTGTTAATTCAATTCCAAAAGTGATTAATGCACCAGCAGGCTTGCTCACCATGAAAGATTTACCAGTTCCATCAGCCACTCCAAAAAATATAGGTAAATGTGTAAAGCGTAAAGACGCCCGCGTGGTCTGTTAACGATTGACAAAATATAGAGTAGCCGTAGATATAGGCGGAACATTCACGGATTTAGTTGCCCTAAATGAGAGAACTGGTGAAGTCCTAAACATAAAAGTGCCTTCAACCCCAAAGGAACCAGCAAAAACCGTCATCAAAGCATTCCAGAAATTCCTAAACGAAACAAATGACGCAGAAGTGTCAGTAATTGTTCACGCCACAACTATAGCCACAAATGCGTTGCTGGGCCAGCTAGACCTAGAACTGCCGAAAACAGCGCTTATAGCAACAAGCGGGTTCCGAGACATAATTGAAATCCGCAGACAACGCCGCCACGAACTCTACAACCTTTTCCTACAAAAACCACGCACACTAGTTCCGAGAAGACTACGCTTTGAGGTTGAAGAACGCATAGGACCAAAAGGTGAAGTTTTAACATCTCTCAACAAGAATCAAGTGGAAAGTCTGGCGAAACAACTAAAGAGAGAAAACGTTAAAACTGTTGCAGTTACTCTGCTTTTCTCATACATAAACCAAAAGCACGAACGCGAAATTGAAAAAATACTTAAAAAATCATTACCTAGAACATACATTTCTCTCTCATCAGAAATCGCACCGGAATATAGAGAATACGAACGGATAAGCACAACAGTTGTCAATGCTGTTTTGACGCCGGTAATATCCAGCTACCTCGATGAACTGCAAAGGAAAACCAGAAAACTAGAAGTAAAGGCTCCATTGTGCATAATGCAATCAGACGGAGGAATAACTACAAAAAACCTCATTTCAAAAAAGCCTGTAAGCATGGTTGAATCCGGACCAGCAGCAGGAGTCATAGCCTCAGCCTTTTACGGAAAGCTCCTCGGGATAAACAACATCTTAAGCTTTGATATGGGTGGAACCACAGCGAAAGCCGGGGTCATAAAAGAAGCAACGCCGGAAATTGTAAGCGAATATGAAGTTGCCGGAAAAGTCCACAGTGGAAGAATAGTGAAAGGAAGCGGCTATCCAGTAAGACATCCCTTCATAGATCTAGCTGAATGCAGTGCTGGCGGGGGAACAATAGCATGGGTAGATGAAGGCGACGCATTGCATGTTGGCCCTGTCAGTGCAGGTGCAGAACCAGGTCCTCCATGTTATGGTAGGGGTGGAAAACAACCAACTGTAACGGACGCCAACGTTGTACTTGGAAGGCTTAACCCTAAATATATGCTTGGAGGCAAAATGCAAATTTACCAAAAACTCTCTGAAAAAGCTATTTTGGAGGAGATTTGCCGGAAAATCCGACTGGAATTAACTGAGGCATCAGCTGGCATAATCAAGCTTGTCAATGCTGCCATGGCTAAAATTTTGAGAATTGTATCAGTTGAGCGAGGTCACGACCCAAGAAACTTCGTTGCAATGTGTTTTGGCGGAGCAGGACCAATGCACAGTTGCGCATTAGCTGAAGAACTGGAAATCACAAAAATAATTGTTCCCCTTAATCCAGGGCTGTTCTCGGCTTATGGGTTATTAGCCGCTGATTTCAGAAACAACTCTATAAAGGCTTTTATGAAGTTAATTGATGACGTTGATGTGAGGAAAGTTGAAGCAGTTTTTCAGAAGCTAGAGCTTCAAGGAGCCAAGCTGCTGAATAAACAACGTGTTTCAAGAGGAAAAATGCACTTTATTCGCCAGATGGATCTGAGATATTATGGCCAGAGCTATGAACTAACAAGTTCAACGTCCAAGCCATTTACTGAAAGGACTCTTCGTAAGACAGTTGAAAGCTTCCACAAAAAACATGAAACAATTTATGGTTACGCGGTGGAGAAGGAACGAGTAGAATTAGTAAACATCAGGGTGATTGCAGTTGGCCTTGTTAAAAAACCAAGGCTTAAGGAAAAACCTTTAAATCAGGAAAAACCTGAGAAAGACGCGATAATTGCGCAACGGAAAGTCTTTTTTGAGCAAGACAATGAATATGTTAAAATTTCTATTTACAAGCGGGAAAGATTGAAAGCTGGAAACGTGATCAGCGGCCCAGCAGTTATCGAGCAATACGACGCTACAACAGTTGTTTATCCAGATTGGATTGCTTCTGTGGATAGATTTGGAAACATTGTTCTTTCAATGAAAAACGGAGGGAACTAGAATTGTCGGTAGACCCGATAACTGTTGAAGTCATAAAGGGAGCTTTGACCTATGCAACAGAAGAAATGGGGATAGTTCTACGAAACTCAGCGTACTCATCTAACATTAAGGAGCGAATGGACTTTTCATGCACCATCTTCGACTGCAAAAAACGTTTAGTAACACAAGCAGAACACATTCCAGTTCATCTAGGTTCAATGCAGCTAGCCGTCCAAAACGGCTTAGAAAAGTTTGAAGGAAAACTTGAAAACGGTGACATGATTCTGTTCAACAATCCGTACATAAGCGGAACCCACCTGCCAGACATAACTCTCATCTGTCCGATCTTCCATAAAGGCAAGATCATTGCATACTCCGCAAACAAAGCACATCATTCAGATGTTGGTGGAAAAGCTCCCGGAAGCATGGCTGGAGATGCCACTGAAATATATCAAGAAGGCATCATCATCCCACCCGTAAAGTTCGTCAAAAGAAAAAGTATTGATGAGGAAATTGCAAGCATACTGCTAAGCAATATCAGGACGCCTGAAATTAGATTAGGTGATTTAAGGGCGCAAGTAGCTGCTAACCTACTCGGTAAACACCGTGTTCAGGAAATTGTTGACAGATACGACGTGGGAACTTTGCATAAAACCGTGGAAGAGATCATGAATCATTCTGAACGGCGAATGCGAATTGAAATAAGTAAAATGTCGAAGGGAAGTTATTCAGCAGAAGACTACCTTGAAAACACGGGTACCAGAAATAGGAGAGTCAAGATAAAAGTCAAAATATCCATCAAAAAAAACAGGTTGATCGTTGACTACACAGGAACTGATAAGCAAGTAGACGGACCAGTAAACGCGGTTTTAGGTGTAACCTTATCTGGAGTATACTACGTATTGAAGTGTCTGACAGACCCAACTATACCAATGAACGATGGATGCTACAGACCATTAGAAATACACGTACCTGAAGGCACAATTATGAATGCAACTCCACCAGCGCCAGTAGCCGGAGGCAATGTTGAAACTTCTCAAAGGAATGTAGATGTGTTACTGAAGGCCTTTGCCCAAATGCTTCCAGAAAAGGTTTGTGCAGCATGCCAAGGAACAATGAATAACATTGCAGTAGGCGGAATAAACCCGGAGAACGGTAAACCTTGGACTTTCTATGAAACAATAGCTGGAGGATTTGGAGGTAGAAAAGGAATCGATGGAGTAGACGCGATACATACTCATATGACGAATACTATGAACACGCCTATTGAAGCTATAGAAACCATCTACCCAATACGCTTCCTGAAATATGAACTGCGAGAAAACAGCGGAGGCCCAGGAAAATGGAGAGGGGGAGTAGGCTTAGAAAGAAGTTGGATGCTGCTGGCGCCATCAGCTACCCTTTCAGTGCTTGCTGAAAGAACAAAGATACCACCATGGGGATTATACAGCGGGAAATCTGGAGCCAAAGGTGAATACTGCATTATAAAGCCGGATGGAAAACGAGTAATCCTTAAGTCGAAATGTACAGTTAAAATGGAGAAAGGCGACATATTTGTTGTAAGAACGCCTGGTGGAGGAGGTTACGGAGCCCCATTAGAACGAA
>SOJA01000217.1 GCA_004376975.1 Candidatus Bathyarchaeota archaeon | reverse complement strand
AAATAGACTATTGAGAGATAGGTGAAGTTTTGCTGAGGATACCTACTTGAAGATCATCTTAGAGTGCCTGCGCGCTTCTTCTGTTGTCAGTCGTCGGTTGTGGTTTGATATGTGAACTTGACTTCAGACAAGACAGATGAGAGAACTGCTTTGATGCTGTTCCTTGTGCGCTGGATTTCTCTGAGGAATTCTTCTCCTTGTTGTGTAAGTTTATATACTCTTTTTCTGTTGTTTTCGGTTCCCCTCACCAGACGCTGCCTTTCGAGAGAATATAATAGCGAATAAACCTTGCCAGAGCTCGGCAAGATGTGGAACTTTCTGTGGAGGTATTTTATGACGTCATATCCACTCATGGGTGAATTGTCCTTTAAGTGTGAAAGAATTAAGAGATCCATGAAGTTTTGGATTATTCGTCGATTTATGATATAGGCTACTTTGGATTCCAAAACAAACACTGCTTCGAAATCTATTTATATTCTAGAATATAAACACTGTGTATTTGTAACGTCACAGTCACACATAATAGTCTGGCATACATCAAACAACTATACCCACCAAGCAAAGAAGGAAAAGGGAAGAAGGCGAGTACCTGATGACTCAGAAAAAGCCACACATTCTAATCGTTGATGATGACGAGTCCCTATGCAGAACACTCTCCACCATACTACAATCACAAGGATATCACATAACCATCGCAAGAACTGCAAAAAAAGCTATTGAGAAAACAAGATCAAAATACTATAACCTTGCGCTAATTGACATAAAGCTACCTGATATGGAAGGAACAAAACTCTTAGCAAAGCTCCAAGAGATTACGCCTAAAACAATGAAAATAGTAGTGACAGGGTATCCATCAATACAAAACGCTGTTGCAGCCCTCAACCTCGGTGCAGATTCCTACATAATGAAGCCCATTGCACCCACCGAACTACTGAAGATGATAGCGAATAAGCTAGAAGCCCAACGGCACACGACGAAAATTACAGGAGATGTACTAGTAGAATGGGTCAGATCACAGGTCGCCAAACAAACATCTAATTTCCAAGAATATTTGCAGGAAAACGCAGATGAACTCGCAGCTTATGATTTAACGAAAACACAAGCCAAAATTTACATAACTTTAACAGCTCTGGGTGTCGCCTCGGCTTCTGAGATAGCTAACCTCTCAAAGATCCGAAGAGAAGAAGTTTATCGAGTACTACCAACACTTGAGAAACGCGGATTGGTGATACGGAAACTAGGAACACCTAGGAGATTCTCAGCAATCCCGCCTGAAAATGGCATTGATCAGCTAATAAGGACTAAGCTTGACATCATGAAAGAAGAAATTGACAGCCTCCGCGAGAAGCAAAGCAGACTAATTCTCAAACTAAAAGCGGTAAGGCTCCCAGTCCAACAAGAGAGCCAGTCAATAGAAGTCATTCCAAACAAAAACAGTACTTTGATGCGACTCATAGAGATGACACAAAATGCTAAGCATCAAATAGATGTGGTAACCTCTCTTGAAGAATTAAAGATGGCACACATAAACCGTTCAAAAACCCTCACAGAAAGACTGATAAAGACAGTTAAGATACGAGCAATAACTGAGACTCAAAAACTCGACACCTTAACCAAGAATTACATTAAGACTTCAAAAGCATTCAATAATCCAATCGAGCTTAGGCAAGTGCAAGTACCCCCATTCAACCTCATAATAGTTGATGGTAATGAAGCCATGTGGGGGAAATTCAAACCCAAAGATGAAGAT
>SOJA01000184.1 GCA_004376975.1 Candidatus Bathyarchaeota archaeon | reverse complement strand
CAAAACTGCAAAACCTACGTAAGGGTTATTTTAGTTGAGCTGAGTATTATCCGTGTAAGGATGTAGAGGTGTATGCGGCTTGTGCTTCGAGTAGGCGGGTCGATTATAGCTTCGCCAATTAATCCAGTTTTGATCAGTGAATACGTGAACTTGTTGACGGATTTGAAAAAGCTGGGGCACGAAGTGGCTGTTGTTGTAGGCGGTGGAACCTTAGCAAGAGAATTTATCCGCGTTGCAAAGGACCTAGGATTAGATGAGAAGGCTCAAGATACAGTTGCAATTTCTATTTCAAGAATTTTCGCCCAACTTTTCCTCCAAAAACTAGGAGAACTAGGTTGTGAGGAAGTGCCGCTGAAGATCGAGGATGCTGTCAGATGTTTATGTCAAGGAAAAATCGCAGTTATGGGTGGTTTAAGACCTGGCATGACCACGGACACGGTGGCAGCGTTGATTGTTGAACAAGTAAATGCTGAATTACTCATCAAAGCCACAGATCAAGAAGGTGTCTACGATAAAGACCCTAAAAAGTATGCGGATGCGGTTAAGCTTGAACAACTGAGTTTTCAGGATTTATCCAAGGCATTCGCTGAAAACAAACACAAGGCGGGAATACATCAGATTCTCGATCCAGAAGCAGTTAAGATTCTTAAGAAAGGAACAGTAAAGATTGTTATTGTAAATGGATTTAAGCCTGAAAATGTTTTATCTGCTGTTAAAGGAGAAAAAGTTGGAACACTAATCACATAATGTTTTCTAAATGTGCGCGCGCGAATAGAGATGGCCGTATAAAATATCATTTTGTCATAATTGATTACTCGATGGACCTTAAAGGTGGAACTCTCAATGCTGCGGATGACGCTGCAGAATTAAGGTGGGTCATATTAGACGAAGTGGAAAACTATGATCTAACGAGGAGTTTCAGAGAATTCTTCCAAAAGAACAGACAGAAACTGGAGAAGCTTAGTTCATGTCTTTGAAGAATAGCCTTGTTTCTCCCATAGTCTTAATATCTAACGCTCTAACCTTGACAACTATTGGGAAGTCTTTAACAACTTTTCCAAGCACTAGACAGTGATGTGGAGGCAAGTCTTTAGCAATGGATTTAACTGTTTCAGCATCCACTCTGGCTGCACGTGAAACAGCTTCCAAATCATGTTCGTTTGTGAAGTTTAAGAGAAATATGTTGTCTGCTTGGCGGTATATGTTTTCACGAATTGTGTTGGGCTGGTTTGTAACGAAAGTTGTGAATATTCCAAGATGACGCATGCGTGTTACAATGTCGTCCCAATAAGTTTCGCGTAAGTAAAGATGAGCTTCCTCGGCAAAGAGAAAAACAGCCTTGAGCTTCCAGCTTCTCAATAATTCAACAAGGTTCCCAAGCAAATATTCAACAACTATTTGACGATCAATCGACGAAGTATTTCGCAAGTTTATTACGATGACACCGCCTTCCTTCTTGGCCTTAAACAGGCTTTCTTCAAGAATCATGGCTTCGGCGATGTTGTCAGTGAAAAAACCAGAATTGAGTAAGGTGTAGTAACGCGAGAAAAGGGCATCTCGGACAAAATTGTTGCAACTCCAGTTGCGTATGACTTCACCTAATTCGTGTAGATTAAGGGTGCCTCTTTCTTTTAGGGATCGCCAAATGCGCCTGAACTCGCGAGCAGATGTACCAGGCAGATGTAGTGCGTGAATAAGAATGTTTAACAAAACATGCAAGTGCAGTTGTTTTAGGGCCACTTTGAAGTTTCGAGAAGGCGTCAAAACATGGATCTTGTTGCTGTAGGTATTTCTTTTTCCATCGGATGTCATCCCTAAGCTTATGTATTCCCCGTTCAGATCAAAGACAACTACAGTAGCTCCGTAATGTATCAAATTAACCATCAAAAGTTTTGACAGGTGAGACTTACCGGTTTCCTTCTTTCCAGTTATTATGTTTAGTCTTCCATCCAAGAATGAAGCATCTATTGTAAGAGGCCTAGATTCTTTTGTGTTGCCTAACACTATTGGAAGTTTTCCATCAATTTTTGCCAGTTTAAGCAAGGTTGGAATCGGCAGCTTTTTTATTATTGATTGTGCACGGGACGGGAGCCATGAACTACTCGGACTTAGACGTGCATTGTCAATTGTTGCGCGGATTTTGCATCGGAGAAGTCTTGCATCTTGAATGTATGTGACGTGGGGAGCGATTTCTAAAGGATCAAAATCTTCACCTTGTATGAGTTCTCCTCCGTCTGGGAGGCTGCGCAGCAGTTCTTCAAGGATGCCTGGAACATCTGCAAATTGAACGTCAATTGTTTGTACGATTAATGCCTTTCCAAGGCTGCTATCCTTAATAATTAGATAGTCACCTTTTTCCACTGTTTCGTTGGGAAAGCTTAGAATCTGTACGATGTTACCGTCTTTCTTGTAGAGTTTCATGAATAGTGTTCACCTTTGCCGAAGGGTCCGAACAAGAGCCTGTGCATATTTGGTCTATTGATGATTTTAAGATCATATTTGCGTGCGATGAAATGTTGCATGGCTATTACTTCATTTGCTGTGAAAGTGCAGAAGATGTGGGCTAGACGTAGGGTTTCAGGGTAACTTTGTGAAAACAAATCGTTGCCCAAAAGTTTCTCGACAGCTTCGATTTTTTGCCCTTCGGAGATTTCCTTGTCGATATCAAGCCTAAAGGCATAGTTTCCCTTTGTCAGTTTGACCAAGTAAACGTCGCCTAACAATACAACTGGAGGTTTTGGCTTCAAGCCAGCTATCTCAAGAATACAAGGCGGTTTATACCCACGCAGAGCATCCGTAATGAGGTACCCATTAAACCTTAGATTAGTCATTTTTGAAAATGCTAAAACTACGTTTCCTCTTTTTCTTGCATTATTTAATGTTTCCTTCATGCGTTGCGTTGAGGTATCTGCAATTCCCGATGTTAATGAACCATCAAAAAGAACCAAACCGTTGCTTGTCGTTTTTGAGAGCACAGTCTGCAGCCATCTTTCAAGAAGGCTTGCCACCCGCGTCGGCATCTGTAGAAGACTGGGTGAGCCATTGTGATTGTGCTCATGTGAAGAGATGAAGTGTGCTCTCTGTAACGCGTTGTAGACTTCTTTTTTGTTTTCTTCCGTTATGTGAAAGATGAAGGGGCCTACCCTTAAGTATCTGTAGCGCCTTTTTTGTTTCTGGATGCTTGCTCCTCGAACTGCTATTACTATACCTTTACATGTTTCGCCGATTGTTATGTTGGAAGTGTCAACAGCTGCAACTGCCGTTTCTTCCATCCTAGGTACCAACGGTGTGGGTGGTAATCCAATTTGTGTAATATGCATTTGTTGTTGCAAGTTGTTGTTTTGTTGAAAAAATTGTTGATTTAATTGAAAGGGTTGGTCTTGCACGTGTTTAAGTGAGTTTATGCTTAGCTCTATGAAACGTTGGGGCAATGATGTGTCTATGGTAGGTTGTAGAAAATTATATTTCGGTGTTGTTGTAATAGTTAATTGTTCAATCAAGATGATTCACCAATAACCAGTTGGTTGGGAAGAGAAATATTTAAATGTTGTGCATGAACAAGATGCACAATTCAATAAACAATAGGTGAGGAATTGACAGAAAAAGCAGCAAAACCACCAATACGCATAAAGATGAAAATAGGAGAATTAGAATTCGAAATAGAATGCCAAGAAGAACAGCTCCAAGCAACAGTTGATAAAATCCTCTCAGCAGTGACGAAAAAACTGAAGGAAACACAACTGATAATGAGAGTTACACCGCCACCAAGGGCTGAAACTTGTAAAGGCTTAATCCAAAAACTCTGGGAAGAAGGATGGCTTGCAACACCAAGAAACCTAGGCGAAGTACACACTGAAATGGCAAGGCAGGGATTCCACTATGACCGGACAGCCGTGGCACACGCACTGATAGACCTGGTTAAAGATGGAATACTAACAAGAGAAGGAAAACCACGAAGATACCAATACGCCCAGAAAAGACCACCATAAAACTTAGAATGAGCTTTGGATCAACACGCATCAGAACTATCTTTTCGGAAGTTTTTTCCTTGTCACTATGACAAGTACAGCTGGAAACAGAACCAAGAAAAACAAAGTTGTCAATAGAGTTATGACTGACGGACACCCTGGGACAGCTTTATAGATATTTTTTACAGGTGTGTACATAAGTTTCTGGGCGTGGTTCTTTGTGGATTTTGCAGTTCGAAAAGCAGCTGAAATGAAGGGACACCTGAAAGGAAAAATTGTTCGAGGTCTTGATGGAAGGTTAGTTGGACACAATTTTTGACGTAGTTTTTGGGAGAATATTCTTTTGTGTTTGGATGATGCCGAAAGTTGTGATCTTGTATTTTCCATCCTTGGTTTTCGTCACCATTTCTCTCTTGACAAGTTCACCTAGACGTGTGCTCGTGATTTTTGAGCTTTTTCCCAGTTTGGCTTGGAGTTCTTCCCTTGAAGTGGCATCGTTGTTCATTGTGCCCAATTTGTGACCTAGATAATTGGCTAGAAGTTGTAAGATCAAAGTTTCGTTATCCGTTAACCTATCCCTCGAAACTAGCAGGTGTGTGCCTTCCTCTGTCAACGCAATCACTTTTTCACACTTCTTAATGAGGTTCTGCAAATCAACTGTTAAGATCATTTTCCTTGCAATTTCAAAAGTTGGAATGAACTCGCTGAAAAATTTGTTTATACTTATCCAAACATCATTAACGAGGCCGGAAAAGGTTTTTTCAACATCTTTATACTTTATTTGAACGGTGATTTCGTTTTCTTCACCCGTCAACTCATTTTACCTCTAAGCCTAGCCAAAACCTCACCTTCAATCCATCTTTCACCTTGGGCTGTCAGCTTAAATTCAGGTTTGCTGGGGTTTGGCTTAAAAACCTGTCCTCTTTTAGTCATTTCGTTTAGTCGAGCTGGAACCATACTTCTTATCCCGCTTGATTCCAAAAGTTTCTTCACATGTGCTGATGTGTTTTCCTTCTTCTCAGACGCGTACAGGGTTAAGCCTATGGCTTCATAATGTGTGAGTCTCTCACTGGTTACTAGAACAGGGCCTTCAGTGGTGAATTCGATCACGCCTTTCAGCTGGATTGTTGTGGTTGATGTCAACTTTGTTGAGACAAGATCTGAGGTTTTTTCCATGAAATTTTTAGGAAAGTTTTCGAGTGTTTTAAGGATTTCGTCAGGGTTTTCACCTTCAACAACGATTTCGCCGAATGATGTCGTTATTTTCACCTTCAATTTTGCCGTTTTGACTTCTCCTTTCAAGTTAAAGCTTCTTCTTCTGCAAGGATGTAGACGTAGCCAGCGTCAGTCTTCCAACGCTTAACCTGCCCTTTCTTCACAAGCCTCGATAAAACTCCTGTTAGAGTGCGTTCTGGATAACGCAGTTTATTGGCCTTCAAAGCCTTTTTTAATTCAGTGATGGTGCGGGGGCGCCATTTTCCCCAGTCGGTTTCGAGAGCATTCAATAAGGCTTGGCTGCAGCTTTTAGCACTCGAGATTTTGGGGTACTTCTGTACCGGTGTTTCTTCTTTCCTAGCTGCTGTTTTAACCGTTAGTGTTGCTGTTGTTTTAGGTTTAGACACTTCAAATGCTTTGTAAATGTCGGTCATTAAGCTTGGTAATTCTTTGATTGTCTTCAGGACTTCTCCGTGATTTCCAGTGATTTCTACTTCATGGTCGCCGGTTTTTACTCGAAAAGTGAATTTTCCCTTTGATGTTCTTTTTGCGGTTTTACTTGGCAAGGTTATCCCGAAATATAAGAAGCGCTAAGCCCTTTTAGAATTTACGTAT
>SOJA01000180.1 GCA_004376975.1 Candidatus Bathyarchaeota archaeon | reverse complement strand
GAGTTTTTGCTTGTTTTTCAAGAATTAGGTTCATTTTGCATCCTCATTCGTTCACGTCCTTGATTAGAACCTGTCCAATACTTAGAATAATATAGAATCAGACGTATTTCAAGTTGGTTGGACTCATTAAGAGTACAGCATTTTAACGCATACGATGTAGTCAAAGGTTTCTTAGCTTGCGATTTTTGAATAATAACAATAAAGATGATGTTACTTCTAGAATTAAAAACTAGAAGAAACTAACACGCGTGATGCATTGCTAATGATAATTTATAGATCAAGGAACGATCATGAAGCGTGCGAATGATGTGTATGAAATAAATATTTTATACATGGAAAGGATACCTTTATCTTGGGGATACAATGGCTTGGATTCCTCCGCTCAATATTCTAAAACGTTTGATTGGACGCGCGGAACCTTACAAGGTTTGGTACTGCACTAGTTGTGGTGCGAGAAATCCAATCAACGTGACTATTTGCGTGAAGTGTGGAAAGAAGCGGCAGCTAAAAGCATAGTATATAACGCGCGCTTGTGCAAATGTGTAAACGCTAGTAGCTTTGTCTATAATGGCTTGTGCAAATCACCACGTCGTATATGTCGATTATGCCGTCGTCGTTTATGTCCGAGTTAGGCTTGTATTCTGAGTCACCATTTTCAGACAAGTAAACACCCGTGATCTTCACAACATCGTAAATATCTACATCCTTGTCTCCGTCGACGTCTCCAGGAATACTAACACAAATTTTCTCGTTTGCAAGTAGAATGTTATCCGCTGTGTCATTTTCACTTGGCACTGGAGTAACATAGGCCCATATGGTGTAGTTGCCCTTAACGAAATCCGTAGTATTCCATGTGAAGCTGATAGTTGTGGTGGCACCACTCGTTAGGGTGATGTCTGTAACTGCGTCGATCACTGTTGTGTTGGCGTGAGTGGTTAAGTTGAAGGTTTCAGGGTAACTGCCTTCGTTTGCAACACACACGTTTAAGCCAAGAGCGAAGCCCTTCCCAACTACAGTTTTTGAGCACGCAACATTTGTTACGGCCACATCGTGCGCGTTAGGGACTCTTTTTACCATAGGAACCACCTTGAAAGTCTCATCACCTTCAAATCTCATACAGTTCGCAGTTGCGCACACAGGATAGTCTGCGTTTGCTTGGTCAAATGCATTTTTTACTGTGTAGCTCTGATTCATGTAATTGAACAGTGTATCTTGCCATTCAATCGAGTACTGCCAGCAAAGAAAACATTGTTCACCGCTCATATTACAATATCCAACGGTAACTGTGTCTTTGGTTGAGCCTTTTCTGAATTCATAAGAGAGAGTGCCATCGCTCGTGTTACACATTGCAAAACAGCTTGCCAAGAACGTGAATGGCATTTTTGGGTAATCAGCAATCCATGCTTCGATTTCCGTTGCGTAAGTGTATTCTGGACCAGTTCCATTGGAACAGCCGCTCTTGAATTGGGTGCTTTTTCCTCCGCTATGAGCTATCTCATAAAACATTGCAGTTTCGTTGGATTGAATATGGCTTCTGATTTTTTCCTCAGTTGGCCAATACACAGCCTCAGCAGAGTATCCCATCTCGTTGAACCAGAACTCCGCGTTCTTATACCAATCAGACCATACGCCATAACAAGGCTCGAAAAACTGCGGACCTGATAATGAGAATGCAGTGTACGGCGGCGGAATACCATAACCTAAGATTTCACCATCCACTGCATCAATGATTGTTACAATCAATCCACTATTACTAATGCTTCTCACAATCCAACATGGATTTCTTGGTGTTGGATTGATTGGGTAAACGTCAGATTCTGGAGATATGATGTACAGCTTGCTGCATTGAACTTCTCCTTCAACCATAGACTCTGCTTGTTCCTTAGCAACCATTATCTGAGATAGATCTCTTGGCAAGTCATCCCGCCAGTGGGTCTTTTTGGCTAAAAGTTCTTCGTTGTCTTTATCAAATTGGTACACTATAAAATCTTTCTCAACAATAGCTTCACCCATCTTCCTCTGATAGAAATAGACAATCCTATCACCGATCTCAATTTCCTCAAACCGTTCATAGTTTATTTCGTATCTCTTAAGAGGGTTATCATACATAGGTAAGGAAATGCCGGGAATTAAACTGAAAATCAAAACAACCGTCAAAACGATTATTGATTTCTTCATTTCACCTTTACTCAATCATTTGATAGAGAAAAAAATGAAATATAAATATTCCCAATTCAATTCTTGTTCCATCTCCTTGTGTGAAAAACAGAGAAGTGCGTCAGCGCGCCCTTTTGATACGGCGGTTGGATCCCGCACACGTATACTGGTAAAAAGCATATGTAACACACTTCAAACAATCCGAATAATCCAACCATCACTAAATCCAAAAATGCGTAACAAGTGAAATATTAAAGAAACACGATGGTTACAAACTGTAACGTATAAAAAGATGGTTGCACGGATGGGCACTTTCACACGTATCTGCCGATATATTTCAAGAAATTGGCCGCTTTTTCTAGTCAGTGTAAGTTGCATACTTGTTAGCACAATTGTAAGTGTACAGGTTCCTCTTTTAATCAGAGCAGCCATCGACAACGTTATCACTCCACTTGCTGAGAACAGATTAGAAATTGAATTAGGCAAGAGCACACTTTTTACTTTAATACTGGAAATTATAGGTCTCACAGCCGTAGTTGGCTTGTTTTCTTTCATTCAGCGCTATGCAAACACTTACTTCTCCCAGAAAGTGGTTTATGATATCAGAAATGATGCATTTGCTTCCCTGCAAAACCAAAGTTTCGCGTTTTACGACAAAACTCACACAGGACAGCTTTTGTCAAAAGTAACAACTGACATGGATAGAATACGTAGGTTTTTAGGTTTTCAACTAACTTTTCTCATAAGCTCCATTATCCTCCTCATTGTGACATTGTACACGATGTTTTCCATCAACACCATGCTCACTCTCTTCATTTTGCCAATAATGCCCTGCATATTCGCTACCTTCTACTCATTTGGAAAAAAGATACGGCCACTCTTTACTCAAATGCGTGAACAATATGGCAGCTTAACTTCTGTCTTACATGAAGCCATCACAGGAATCAGAGTTGTAAAAGCATTTGCACAGGAAGACTTTGAAAGAAAAAAGTTCGCATCTAAGAATGACAAGTACTTTCAAACAACATTAGCCTCAGCTAAAATTAGAGCGCTCTACATACCTCTCGTAGGTTTTCTCATCGGATTAGGCACAATCATAATCTTTTGGTACGGAGGATTCGAAGTAATCACTGGAACATTGACTATTGGAACATTAGTTGCGTTTAACGCGTACCTTGCGATGCTGGTTATGCCAATGCGTTTCTTCGGTATGTTCATCTCCGGTTACCACCGAACAATGGCTGCTGGCAACAGAATCTTTGAAGTCATAGATGCCGAAACAGAAATAAAAGAGAAGCCAGACGCCTTGACGCTGCCAAAATTAAAGGGACACGTAAAATTTGAAAACGTGTCTTTCAGCTACAGAAAAGGCAGACCTATATTAAAGAACGTAACCTTTGAAGCAAAGCCTGGAGAAACCTTAGCCCTTTTGGGAGCAACAGGTTCTGGAAAAAGCACCATTATCCGTCTTATCCCACGCTTTTATGATGCGTCCTCAGGAAAAATTATAGTTAACGACTATGATGTTAGAGATGTTAAGCTCAAATCTCTTCGAAAACAAATAGGCATAGTTGCACAGGAAACATTTCTCTTCTCCATGACAATAAAGGAGAACATCGCCTACGGCAAACCAGAAGCTAAAATGGACGAAATAGTTGCGGCAGCAAAGGCTGCAAGAGCTCACGAGTTCATTTCCACATTGCCCAAAGGCTATGATTCAAGGATTGGGGAGAGAGGAGTAACCCTTTCAGGTGGTCAAAGACAAAGAATAGCCATAGCTAGAGCCTTGCTGATGAACCCGAGAATACTCATTTTAGACGATTCAACTTCAAGCGTTGATGTAGAAACTGAGTATGAGATTCAGCATGCTTTACGGGCAGTGCTTAAGAACAGGACTGCCTTTGTGATTACCCAGCGAGTTTCAACAATCAGAAACGCAGATAAAATTATTTTCCTCGAAAAAGGAGAGATCGTGGAAGAAGGTACTCATGAAACTCTTATGGCAAAGAAGGGCGCCTATTATCAGATTTATCAGACTCTGTATGAAACACAGAAACCAAATGTTGAAGCCGTATCTGAGCATACATCCTCAAAACAGGAGGAAACTGAGCAATGACTGGATATCATGTTGGACATGGACCTGGACATGGACATAGACTTGGTTTGGATCGCGAAGAAAAAAGGGACAGAAGAAAAATTTCAGATAGAGCACTGATAACGAGGCTACTTAAGTACTTACTGAAATACAAACTGAGATTCACAATCACAATGGCCGCAGTGGTTACTGTTTCTTTAGCTGGACTTTTGCCTCCTTATCTGCTTGGGGTTGCCGTTGACAACTACATTGCAAACGGCGACCTCACCGGACTAACGTTCATATCTATAATTCTAGTCGGCGTTTGTCTCGTCAACTGGATCGCTAACTATCAGCGGATATATCAGATGTCTTGGATGGGACAGAACATGGTGAACGAATTGAGGAAACAGTTGTTCTCGCATCTTCAAGAGCTTTCATTCAGTTTCTACGACCGATCTGAAGTTGGTGAAATAATCTCACGGGTTACTAATGACACAGATACTTTAAGCCAAGTATTTGTCCAAGGAGTTATTACTTTGATCAGCGATGTTTTGACTCTTGTAGGCATTATAGCGATAATGCTTTTCCTGAGCGTACCTCTGACTTTGGCCGCACTTTCAGTTATACCCCCCCTTATATTACTGATGTTTATCTTCCAATCTAGGCTTAGAAAGGCTTACAGGGCAACACGTAAGAAAATAGCAGTGGTCACAAGCAGACTTGAAGAAAGCGTTTCAGGCGTGAGAGAAATTCAATCTTTTACAAGAGAACAAGACACCATGAAAGATTTTAGACAAGCAAATGTAGAAAACCTGCAAGCTAACGTTCAAGCCGGCAGACTCTTTGCTCTCTTAATGCCGACTGTACATATAGTTGGAACTATCGGAACATGTGTTGTCCTCTGGTTCAGCGGAATGTTGATTATAAGCGGAGGAATAACACTGGGAATAGTTATAGCGATCCTCCTTTATGTGAACCAGTTTTTCAGACCATTAGTGAATGTGACAACGTTCTACAACACTATCCAGTCAGCCATGTCAGCAGCGGAAAGAATATTCGTCACTCTTGACACAAAACCTGAAATCGCAGATGCCCCAGATGCCATTGAGATTTCACATGTAAAAGGAGAAATCGTCTTTAACAATGTAACTTTCGGCTACGAGCTGGATCGCCCGGTATTAGAAACTATAAGTATCCACGTTAAACCTGGAAAAACGTTAGCTATTGTTGGCCCGACAGGAGCTGGAAAGAGCACCATTGTGAAGCTTCTCAGCCGATTCTATGAACCACAGAAAGGAACCATAACAGTTGATAGCTATGACATTCAAAAAGTAACTTTGAACTCTCTTCATAAACAGATGGGAGTTGTCTTGCAGGAGCCTTTCCTCTTTCCCGGAACGATTATGGAAAACATAAAATATGGAAAACTTGACGCAACAGATGACGAGGCTAAACAGGTTGCAAACGTCGTCGGAATCCACGAATTCATAAACAATCTTCAACGAGGATACGAAACTGATGTTGGTGAAAGAGGAGTGAGACTCTCCGTTGGACAAAGGCAACTATTGTCTTTTGCAAGAGCCCTTCTAAGTAATCCTCCAA
>SOJA01000017.1 GCA_004376975.1 Candidatus Bathyarchaeota archaeon | reverse complement strand
TTTACGTATTTTGACATATGTCGAACAGGGAATAGCGTATTAAATATCACGATATCATATTTAACTATGGGCTCCTAGAGGCATGCACTTTGGCTAAAAAAGGAATTGCAATATGGCTTTTCAGCACCATAACATTGGCAGCACTCGTCCACATGATTGAAGCAATTTATGTTCTGTTTTTAAATGGGCAAATGAAGCTTTTTCAACTGTATCCATTAATAAACGAGAAACTGCAGGCTATTCAGCCCACCACATATTTTTGGGTGAGCGCTATCACAACTTTCATTCTTTGGGGAATCACATGTGCGATAGCATTCGAAAATCCCGTGGAAGCTTTTCTGAACAATATACTTTCAGATGCTAAACAACAAAGTGCCGTTGAGGCTCAAATGCTGGATGGAAAAAGCGAGTTACTTGATGTGATGAATGAAACGGTGGGAATGAACAATGTGCTTTTGGGGCAGGTCAAGGATATGGTGTACAATGTCAGAACGGAAGTTAAAGAAATTCAGCCATTAAAGGAAGGCGTAGAGAAACTGAAGACCGAGCTAAATCGCCTGAAAAGAGAAATTAAGAAGTTTGAACAGGATTTCAAGCATCCTAATGAATGCCCCACGTGCGGAAAATCAATACTGCCGGAATTCAAAGTCTGCCCATACTGTGGTGAAAAAATAAAGTTGCTGCCTGAAACAGTCATTGCCTTGAACGCTTACAAATGAAGAATCATTGCATACGTCTAGATTTATGGATGTGCTAGTTTATTTGCGGGATTTGTTTCATTACATGATTTCGTCAATCGTTGTTTCTGGTTGTGGCTGAGCGATTTTATTTGTCTTTCTCTCTTCATAGCCTTGCTTCGACTTTCAAGTTCTTCCACGTACACTACTTTCTCAGGCTCATGTATGCTTGTGTACTTGGCGCCTTGACCCTTTTTATGCCGTTGAACCCGACGTTTCACATCCTTAGCATATCCAGTGTAATAGCTACCGTCTTTACAAAGAAGGATATAGACATAGTAGGGCATCCATCATCAACTCCTAGCAGATAAACAACTCTCAATTCCTTCTAAATAAAATTATACAGACGCGTTGAGTATAAACAGGATAACTATTATAAACAAATTGAGGGAATAATTCTTCATGCCAAACAAGGTTCATTGTGCTCATATTCTTGTGAAAACTGAGAAAGAGGTAAACGCAGTTCTTGAGCGATTGAAGAAAGGAGAAAAGTTCGCAAACATTGCTAGGGAAGTTTCGCTCTGCCCATCAGGAAAACACGGCGGAGACCTCGGAACCTTCGGTCGAGGAAAAATGGTGAAGGAATTCGAGAAAGCAGCTTTCAACATTCAGAAAGGACAAATCTCCCCTATTGTAAAAACGAAGTATGGTTATCACTTGATAAAGAGGCTTGAATAGCAAATTATTGTTTAGACAATCTTGACTGAACACTGGATATTGACTATGTAGAGCTAGTCATGACATAGTGGATTTAATCAAATATTCCCTTGCGCGTGACAAGCTTTTTATATGAGGGCCAGTGCTTAGTGGAGGTGTCACATTAACTCATGCTCTGATTGAATAGCTTTTGAAGGCTTTTGAAAACTGCATGCAAAACTTTTGTGATAGGAGAAATGAAACATATGCAAATACAATACTTTAAAGATTTGCCGTTAAGTCCAGAAGTAATGCAGAGTACCAGAGAGCTTGGGTTTAGTAGTCTTTTTCCAATTCAGGCTCAAGCAATAATTCCGCTACTTGAGGGCAAAGATGTTATTGGACAGGCACGGACCGGAACAGGTAAAACTGCAGCTTTTGGAATCCCGATGATTGAACGACTAAACCCCAAAGATAATGGTGTTAACGGTTTGGTTTTGGAACCAACACGTGAACTTGCCATACAGGTAGCAGAGCACATAAGTCAGCTCAGCAAATACGCAGCATTCAAAGTCTTACCTATTTATGGCGGAGAACCCATTCGAAAACAAATATACGCTTTGACAAGAGGTGTCAACATTGTCGTTGGCACGCCCGGACGCATAATAGACCATTTGAAACGAGGAACACTACATCTTGCATCGGTGAAAATCGTTGTTCTCGACGAAGCTGACAGAATGCTTGACATGGGATTCGTAGACGACATAGAATACATACTTTCAAAGGTGCCTGTAAGCAGGCAGACAAGCCTTTTCTCAGCAACAATAGACCAGTCAGTAATGAATGTGTGCAACAGATACATGCACAAACCTGAAAAAATACTTGTAAGCAAAGATGAAATAGCTCTCAAACAGATAGATCAATATTACATGATTGTAAATCCTCAAAACAAGTTTGAAAATTTGTGTTATATACTGGACGAAAACCATATAGAACGAGCTATAATATTCTGCAGAACACGAGCATATACAAGCATCCTAGCAGACAGGTTAAGAGCGCTAGGATATGATGCGAAACCGATGCATGGGGGCTTCACTCAACCGCAGAGGGACTTTGTCATCAACTCTTTCAGAAAGGGAAAACTGAAGTTGCTTGTTGCAACAGACGTTGCTGCAAGAGGTTTAGATATTCACGGAATAACTCACATAATAAACTATGACATACCTCGAGAGGGCCTGGTTTATTTTCATAGAATCGGACGAACTGCCAGGATGGGAGGCAAAGGAACAGCAATAACATTTGTAGGTTACGGAGAAATGGCAGAATTAAATCAGATAAGAGCTTTAACGAAAACTTCAATGGAAGAAATATCCTCAGGATGCTATGTTGTCTAGTCGCATTTATAAGTGGGTTTGAGTTTTCATTAGGCGGTAGCGTTCTGTTATAGACGGAAGAATAGACGGAAAAGAAGACACAGCAACGTTACATACTACAATCAACATAAAAGGAGGATGGAAAATGACGGAAAGATCAGGAATCGTTTTCATTGGAAACAAACCACCGATGAACTATGTTCTAGCGATCATAACCAGTCTATCGGCATCCGATGCCAAAGGGGTAACATTGAAAGCCCGAGGACGAGCAATCACAACTGCAGTTGACGTAGCTGAAATAACTAGAAACCGCTTCATCAAAGACTTGAAAGTAAAACAAATCTCCATAGGAACAGAGGAAATGCCGGCGAGAGAAGGCGAAAACAGATCAAGAATGGTTTCAACAATGGAAATAATACTTAAAAAAGAGTCGGAAAACACTAAAACAAAGTAACAGTCCGCGAACAATTCACTTTTCCTTTTTTTTTATAAAATCAGAAGCGTATTTCAGCAAACTTTCTTTATGGATCAATGTCAATAGGGACAACCCGTAAGTATGTACCGGCTTGATTCAGAACTTGAATAAAAAATAAAATTTTTTATAAAAAAACTGGATAGTCTATCTGTGGGAGCCTTGATGTTAATATCTTCTGCGTGGACCTCTTCTCTTCTCCCAACATTCTCTGCAGTAGACTGGTCTGCTCGGATCAGGTTTGAATGGAACTTCACATTCATTGCCGCAATCAGCGCAGACTGCCTTGTACATCTCTCTGGGTTCTCTCCTGTATGATATGTAGCTGCACCTCCCATTCGTAGAAGCAGAACTAGTTCCGTGTGGAAATCCAATTCATGCGTATTTAATTAGTTAAAATATCGCTTTATAAACTTATGCGCTCACTGAAATGCTTCAAATTGGAAAAAAGCCGTAACCCTTCACTGTTATGAGTAAGGAGAAAATGAATGTTGATGCGTTTTTCTTCACGGTCTTACGCATTCAGCTTTAGGTCTATATGGTCGTTTTGTTGTTCGTTTTCTCTTGTGATAGCTGCATTCATGGATGCGTACTAATAACCATCCTCTATCTTGGTATATACAACCACATGGTAACGCGGTCGTGTCCGTTCCTTGAATTCTTTTCTTTTTCATTTCCAGTTTCTCCTTCTTCAATGCTATAGCTTTGAGCACGTTCTAGAACATCAGCATAAGCTATCGTTTACGGTTTGATTGCTTCAGCAGTATCCGCAGTTAATCTTTCTTGTCCGTTTGACTTACATATATCTTTCTTTTGACCTTTCAATATTCTTTGTTGTTAAGTAAATAGACTTTTTGGAATTACTTGAACAGTATGAGGCGCACTTAGATTTGATGTTGCTGGAGAAGGCAAGTAGCAACGCGCAAAATCTCCTTCACTTAGCAAATTCCTTCAGTTTTTCTTTTAGTACCCTGCTAACTAGGGCAGCGTGAGCTCTGCCTCGCATTTTACTCATAATGCTCCCCATAAGAATTCCGAAACTGTTTTCACCTTGTTTTTGAATCAAGTTTATGTTATCTTCAATCTCTTTTTCAATAAGCCTTCTAAGCTCATCTTCAGAAATAGGCTTCAAGTTAAGACTCTTGATCGCCTCTTGAACGTTCTTGTTCTTGTGGCTTGACAACCAGACAACCACGTCAGGCAGAGCCTCTCTCGTTAGTTCTCCCGAGCTCGTTCTCATAAAAATTTCTCTAATTTGGCTTTCCGGAATCTTGTCAACTTGAATGCCGTCGCGTTTTAAAGCTTTCAGTGTCTCCGTTAGAAATGCAGCGACAGTTGTTGATGAAACTTTGCTTTCTCTGACTATTGTTTCAAACAGTGGACAGTATCTGGAGTCTAAAATTTGCCTAGCCAATTTTTGGTTTAGCTTGTACTCTTTCGTTAGCCGTTTAAATTTTTGTTCAAGCAGTTCTGGCAGTTGCGAACTGATTTTTCTTATGTAATCCTCTGTTATTTGTATCGGGGGAATGTCTGTTTCAGGATACATTCTTGCTGCTCCAGGCCTAGGTCTCAAGTAACGTGTTGTTCCGTCTGGTTTGGCTGCACGTGTTTCTTCTGGCACGCCTTTCAAAGCTTCTCGAGCTCTCTCCACAACTGTCTTTAACGCGTCTTCAGTGTTTTCCGGGCTGTCTGCAACAAACACAATTGCATCTTCATCTTCGACTTCAACAGCCTCTCTTAGCTTTTCCACCTCTTCTGCTGTTATCCCGTAGGCTGGAAGTTCATCTGTGTTGAATATCCCCCCAACCTGCCCCCAGAAACGTGCTCTGTCAGACATCTCTGTTCCAAGGCGATATCCCGGCATCAACTCCTTTTTGAGCAAACCTTTAAAGTTTGGAAGCTTCACGGCTAAGACTTGCTTTTTTCTGTCTATGGCATTGCGTAGAACCTTGCATTTTGTTTGTTTGAACACTTCTGTTATGTTGAAGAATTCTTCCTTAATATCATCTTTTTCTACTCCTCTGGCTTTCAGTTCTTCGCCTATCCCCAGAAGTTTCAATTGACGTTGAACTTCATATGTTACAACAAGCGGAAGTAGCTCAAGTTCCTGAACTCCCTTGATTTCTACGAGCGCACCGTTTGGAATTGATATGTTCAAGTCTTGCCGTATTGTGCCTAGGCCCCTTTTCACTTTTCCAGTGGCTCTAAGAATTCTTCCTATTGCCAGTGCAACTTCTTCTGCTTCTTTAGGTGATTTGATGACTGGTGCTGTTGCAACCTCTATTAATGGTATGCCTAACCGGTCTATACGATAGCGTAATATGGCGCCTTCTTCACCAGTTTTTCTTGCAGCATCCTCCTCTAGGCTTACATGCTGAATCGGAACGATTTTTTCTCCAACTTTGACTTCACCATTCAGGGCTATTATGCATGTTCTTTGGAAGCCAGTGGTGTTTGAGCCGTCTATAACCGTTTTGCGCATCACATGGATTTCGTCAACTGGATTGGATTTCATGATTAAGGCTGCTGTTAAGGTCGTTTCAACAGCCTCCCTGTTTAAGGGATGTGGTGGTTCTTCGTCCATTTCAACAAGGCATGAAGTCGCCCTATTTGCTTCGTAGAAGATTTTTACCCCTTTCTGAAATTCAAAGTAGGCTGCTGGATCTACCTGACCTAACTCGCTTTGTGTTGGTCGAAGCCTGCGCAGGAATGTTATCTCTGGCTCTTCCTTGAAAAGCTCTGGTCTACAATTACAAAATAATTTTTCAGAAGTATTCAACTGCTGATGAATTTCTAACCCTACTTTCAACCCGATTTCTTCATAATTTATTTCCAAACATTTCACCCTTAACTGCTGTTTGTTTTCTCAGGTAGGGTTCTTGGTGAAAGCTCTCCTGCAATGTTTGTTTTCAATAGTTTCTTTGCTTCTCGTACATCTTTGATTTGTCCGAAAATCCACATGAGCTTGACGATGGCCGTTTCTGGAAGCATGTCTTCTAAGGGTATTACGCCTAAAGCCAGTAAGTCGCGACCCTGACCGTAAACGTTCATGTTTACGCGGCCCCAAATACACTGGGAAGTCATACCTACTACAACATTGTGCTCTATGGCATTTCGTATTGCCTCACAGGCATAGCTGCTGATATGTCCTAAGCCTGTTCCCTCAATAACTATTCCCCTGCAGCCTTTCTCTACACACGAGTCAATTATTGTGGGGTTCATACCTGGATAAAACTTCACTAAAGCAACTTTTTCGTTGAATTCCGGTTTCAATGTAAGCTTTCTTGCAGAGTCGCGTTTTTGATATTCTTGTGTAAGCATGGTTATTTTTTGGTTTTGCACTCTGGCCATTGGGTGGGCATTCACAGATTGGAAGGTGTCTCTTCTGCTCGTGTGGCATTTTCGAGTTTTTGTTCCTCTATGAAGCACTATGGATGTGTCTGATGTTGTTTCATGCATTGCTACGGCTACTTCTGCGAAGGGCGCTTTTGCCGCTGTTGTCACTGCTCCTGTGAGGTTTGTTGCTGCATCTGAGCTCGGTCTGTCTGCTGAACGTTGTGAACCTGCAATTATTACTGGAACTGAGAGGTTTTGCAGGGCGAAGCTCAAGGCTGCAGCTGTGTAACCCATAGTATCTGTTCCATGAGCTATGACGACGCCGTCCACGCCTTCGGATATTTGTTTTGAGACAGCCTTAGCTATTTCTGTCCAGTGTTTAGGCGTTATATTTTCGCTGAGAAGGCTAAACAGTATTTGGGTGTCTATTCTTGCTATGTTGGCAAGTTCTGGAACGACGCTGTACAAGTCGCTTGCTGTTAGGGCTGGTCGCACGGCTCCTGTTCTGTAGTCTACGCGGCTGGCGATCGTTCCGCCAGTGCTTATTATAGTTACTTTTGGAAGCGCGGGGTTTTGTTCTGGGGGTTGGGGTAAGACGAAACTCAGTTTTTTTCCTTTCTTTATCCTCTCTATTTGTGTGTTTGGTGTTATTCGTACACCGATGTTGTAGCCGCTTTTCAGCTTTATAACAATGTGTTTGTTATCTCCGTATTCTGAACGCGGGATTAAAATGCCTTCAAATACTTGGCTGTTTTTTGTTATGCGTACTAGGTCACCTATTTCAGCCTCAGCTTTTCTAATCGCTATTAATGCTTCACCTTTGTAGCCTGAAAGCTCTTTTTCTTTGTTCATATCTTAATTCTCCAGAATTTTCGACATGTATGGCCCATCGTAGTTGTAGCCGAACCGCATATAGTACTGTTTTGTTCCGAGAGCACTTATAACTAGAACCTTTTCCACGTCATAGTCTTCTCTGGATATCCGTTCTGCCTCGCTTAAGAGGCTGCTGCCATAGCCCTTGTGCTGCCATGCTTTAGCCAAGTGTTTGCCAACTGGAACAAGGAGACCGTAGACATGGAGTTCCCGAACTATGGAAGATTCTGTTGCTTTTATTTCTGATCTATGGGCTTTTTCTGAAGGGATCCTCAGCCTCAAATAACCTACTAGCAGAGCGTTTTCCCGATCTTCTGCTGAGATGAAAATTTCCTCTCCTTCAGACGCCGGATATTTCATGGTTAGAATCTTCACCTTTTCTGGTTTAGTTTTCACTCCATCCTTTAGCATTCTATGGCCTACTTCTCTACATCGTATGCATCTGCATCTTATGTTTTGCTTTCTTAGTTTCTGCTGCACTAATTGACGAAGGTTGCTTCGTTTTACGCCGGCAACAATCAATGGGGCGGGTATGTCTCTTTGAATACGCATTATGCGTACCCACCGCGGGATAAGTTTCTTGATTTCTACAATTAGGTTAGCTGCTGTCTCGTTCGTGTAGGGCTCATATTTTCCCTCGCGATACAATTCATAGACTCTTGTGCCTTTAAAAACTAAGCATGGATAAATTTTAATCATGTCGGGCTTGAAATTTGGGTTTACAAAAATCTCTTTGAAGGCTTCTAAGTCATTTGTTGGATTTGAACCAGGCAGTCCAGGCATAAGATGATACACTATTTTCAATCCAGCATCTTTCATTATGCGTGTAGCTTCAATAACATCTTGAACTGTGTGCGTTCTACCCATTAACCTGTAAATCTCGTCGCTTGGGTTTTGGACACCCAACTCTACCCGTGTCACACCCATACTAAGCATCTGATTTACATGCTTTTCTTTAGCCCAGTCAGGCCGCGTTTCTACAGTTATGCCGACGTTACGGGTTCTGCTTGTTTCCGCATTCTTTTTTGCCTCTTCAAAACTAGCGGATTCTCTATCAGTGATGGCGTCCAAACAACGTTGGATGAAGCACGTTTGATAATCAAGAGGTGTTGCTGGAAAAGTTCCACCCATAATGATTAGTTCTATCTTGTCAACATTATGTCCTATGGCTTGCAGCTGTTCAACACGGCTTTTAACCTGCATGTAGGGGTCAAACTTGTTCTGTAACCCACGCATTGCAGCCGGCTCAAAACCCGTGTAGCTCTGGGGTACACCAAACGGTGGTCCACCTGGACAATAAGCGCATGGTTCAGACTGTGGACAGGGATAAGGTTTTGTCATTACGGCTACTACGGCAATGCCTGAGATTGTCCGTGTGGCTTTTCTTCGCAGTACTGGCAAGAGTTTGCATTTTTCTTCAGTGTTGAGTTTGCGTATTATTTCTGAGTTTGAAGGCACCTTTCCAAGTTGATGTTTAGCTGCGATTTGCATTTTGATTCGGTTAACATCGTCGCGACTGGGTGAAGGGATGTGTATTAGAGTTTCGATGATTTCTCTTAGAGCATCGTTAGGATTCAAATCAGCAGCAACCACAGTAAATTATCATATACACACAAATAAACTCCGCTAAAAGCAAGAGCTGAAATTTCATAAAGTATTTATTTCTAAACTGTTCTATGCTACAGAACCTCATACTTTGGTGAATAAACTTTGTATGCTGTTTCAGGTGTTAAGCGGTATGTTCAGCGTATAGCTATGCTTAGTCGTAATGCTAAGCTTTACATAGGGGCAACTATTGTGCAAGGTTTAAGTTTTGGAATCTGGGGAGTTATATTTAATCTATATCTTAACCTTCCTGACGTCGGATTCCAGCCGGATTTTATAAGCAACATGTTTACAGCCAGCGCTATAGCAACTGGCTTAGTGGCTTTGCCAGCGGGTTTACTTTGTGAACGCATAGGTCCTAAGAAATCGTTACTCATCGGTTTAATGTCGAATTTCATAAGTCTCATTCAGATAGTTGTATTACAACCGACAGTTCTTCTGTTTGCCAGTCTCTTTTCCGGCTTGATAGGAACAATTGGATGGGTAGCCTCAGTTCCTTTCATGGTGGAGAACAGCACAAAAGATGAACGTACCCACTTGTTCAGCGTTAATTGGTCTTCAATGATAATCATGAGTGTTATAGGCAACTACGTTGGTGGAGTAATGCCTGATTCATTCAATCTTCTTCTTGGCTTGTCCATAAGTCCGGAGATGGGGTCAGCCGTCGGATACCGGTTGGCCCTCGTCGTTTCCCTTGTTTTAGCTCTTGCTGCGGCTTTTCCGATCTTATTGATAAAGGAGAGTAAAACATTGCAAAGGCAAAAAATGGTGGATCTCTTGGCTTTGAGAAACATTAGAAGCCATCAAGCAATAGTTAAATTTATGATTCCTACAGCTCTCATAGGTTTTGGAGCTGGTTTTATAGTACCGCTTTTCAACTTATTTTTCAAGTTAAGATTCAGCGCTACAACGGGGCAGATAGGCGTTATATCAGCTCTAGGCAGTGTTACATTGGGCATAGGTATCCTTGCTGCACCATTGCTGTCAAGCAAATTAGGTAAAGTTAGGAGCATAGTAGCATGCCAGTATTTCTCTATGCCTTTCATTATGCTTATGACTCTTGCACCCAACTTAACTTTAGCTTCAACAGCTTACATGACCCGCGGCGCCTTAATGAACATGGCGGGACCAATAAATTCTACATTGCAGATGGAGCTGGTAACAGAAAAGGAACGCGCTACCACAAATGGTTTGATGATTATGGCAGATAACATTCCACGAGCAGCAACTGCTTCAATTTCAGGTAGAATGATGACGGGAAGCGATTTCTACACACCTTTCCTCTTTACAACAGCTACCTACTTTTTAGCTAGTTCACTATTCTTCATGTTCTTCAGAAAAACTAAAGATACCCTTATATAATTCTGTTTGATTTCTTGTAAAAATTACTTTTCATCATCGTTTATTTGTAGTTCTAGTTTGAGCGCTCGCTCTAATTTCTTGTAACTTTCTATTCATTCTGTGTACTGTAGGTGGTTCCACATTAAACTCTCAGATAAGCGCGCGCGCAAGTTACTCAGAAAGTCAAGCCATCTCCTTCTCAATCATTGATGCTATTTCGACTGCAATTCCAATGTTCTTTCTAAGCTCATCCATCTCTAGTGAAATCCCCTTATAGAACTCTATCACTCCTCTGTCAACAGTTCTTAACAGAATTAGATTAGTAGGATAGAAATAATGGCCAAATACATCTTTGCTTCGCAGGGACTCTTCATCTGAACCTTGAGGACGTTTTACATGTATTCGAGTGAAAACTACTTTGCTTCCATGCTTCTCCACTAGGCCTTTCGCCAATTCGTTCAGCTTTGGCTTCTGCTTTTCACACGCTGAGCATCCATCTCTGGTAATAGCGATAACGTAGACTTTACCGACTTCAGGAGCCAAGTAGTCTAAGCGAGATCTACCTGTTTCGGAAATCTCCTTCTCAACCTTAGTGAATTCTATTGTGTTGATTGGCATAGATTTCTATCAACAAGAAAAGATATTTAAGCAATCTGCCGGAAACAACAAGAAAAGCATGTGAAGCGCGCGCGCTCTTCTGAAAAAGCTGAGCATTCTCTTAGAAATAAATCAGAGCTGCTGAACTAGAATCCCAGTTTATACACGATTTTTCCATCAACAATCGTCATCTCCACCGTAACTCTTCTGATCTCGTTAGGTGGAACGCTAAACGGATCATCCGACAAAACCGTTAGATCTGCAAACTTTCCAGATTCTATCGTTCCCTTGTTTTTTTCGTCAAAAGAAGCGTAAGCTGCATTCAGAGTGTAGGTTTTAAGGGCTTCCTCCACCGTGAGACTTTCTTCTGCAAAGCTTTTTCTAGCCACGGCAGCCCAAACACCAAAGAGTGGATCGATGGGTTCTACTGGGCAATCTGAGCCAGAAGTAACAACCAGCCCTTCATCCATGAGAGTCTTGAATGGGTAAACCCAGCGTGCTCTGTCTTCACCAACACGATCAGCAACCCAAAAATCAGAGGCAACAAAATGGGGTTGAACAGAAGCTATTAAGCCTAAACACTTCATTCGTTTAATTAGCCCTTGGTTAAGAACTGAACAATGTTCAATTCTATGTCTATGATTCTCTTGTGGATGTGTTTTCAGAACTTTTTCAAAGGCTTTCAAAACAGCCTCTATCGCGCGGTCACCTATCGCATGTACTGCCAACTGCAAACCAGCCCTGTGAGCTTTTGAGACAAGCTTATTCAGTTTTCTTTGGCTGTAAAGCATTATGCCGCTTGTTTCAGGCTTGTCAGAGTAAGGCTTTTTTAAGGCTGCTGTGCGTGCACCTAGGGATCCATCAGCAAAAACCTTAACAAATCCTATCTTGATCATGTCATTTCCAAAGCCTGTAAGCAGCCCTAAATTGATTAACTCATCTAGAAGATCTGCAGAGATGCCTAAATAAACTCTTAATAGCAGTTTTCTCTCCATGTAGAGCTTCTGTATATTGCGTATTTCCTTGGCAGAGCCGATGACCCAATGTACGCCTGTAAGTCCAACTTCAACGGCTTTTTTACATGCTAACATGCAAGCTTCTTCAAGTTCTTTCGAGTCTGGTTTTGGAATGACTTTCCAAAGTAGCTCCAAGGCGTTTTCTCGCAATATTCCATTAGGCTTGCCTGTAGTTTCATCTAAATCTATTTTTCCACCGTCTACCGATGTTTCCTTTGTTATACCAGCCAGCTGCAAAGCCTTAGTGTTGGCGACGGCTAGATGTCCGCAGACACGAACAAGGAAGACCGGTTTGTCCGCAACTGAAGCATCCAAATCCCGGCAGGTTGGGTAACGTTTTTCAGAGAATTTGTCTTGATCCCATCTTCCTCCTAGAACCCAGCTTTTTTCAGGTTTTCCCTCAGAGTATTCCCGCAGTTTCAGCTGCATTCTTTTTATAGACTTCACATCTCTCAAGTTCAAGACCTGCATAAATTGTCCAAAACCTGTCATATGCACGTGACAATCAACAAAACCAGGAACAACCGTCTTGTTTTTTGCGTCTATCATCATTGTTTTTTGGGCTACGTATTTTCTAATCTCTCTGTTAGAACCTACAGCAATTATTTTTCCATTTCTAATGGCTATTGCTTCAGCTCTAGGCTGCTTCGGATTCAAGGTTACTACATTAGCATTCAGAATAACCAGTGTAGTCTCTGACATGTTTGCTAATGTATGATCATGAAATAAAAATTTTAGCGTCTTCTTCCTCTAAGCGGGTTTTGCCCAGGCTTTCTCTGCAAGATCATTCTTTTCTCATAGTTTCGTTTGTTTCTGGACCTAGGTGATGGTCTTTTCTTCTGTACTGCCTGTATTTTGGGAGTTTGTGACCTAACTTTTCCAGCTTTAGAAAGTGAACCGTGAGTCGGCATTAAAATACACCCATTCTATTGAAGAATACAGTAACTCTTAAACCTTTTCTTCACATAATCTGCAACTGGGCGGGGGTCGCCGAGCATGGTCAAAGGCGCAGGCTTCAGGAGCCTGTCCCGTAGGGGTTCGTGGGTTCAAATCCCACCCCCCGCACTTTTGGACGAACCCTTCGTGCTTTTCAAGGTTATACCGCACGCTATCCTGCATTAGAACCAACACGACCAAAATTCTTGGAAAATCTGTCATCCCATTTATGTAAGACCGATTGAAGCTCAATGAAGTTTTCTCTAGCGCGTACATATATCAGATCAGAAACAAAATAGCAACTCCAATTACCGCGATTACAGCGCCCACTATACCGTGCCAGCTAGTCCTTTTGCCGTAAAGAACCCAGACTACTGGAATGATGAAAACAGGCATCAGAGACATCAAGGTTTGAGCGATACCTGCTTGAGTGTAGGCCACAGCAACCATCGAAAGCGTCACGCCCATAAAAGGTCCGATGAATGCACCAGCAGCAGTGTATTTAATTCCTTCTCTGTTGTTTAGAGCCTTGTGCAGTTCTGGCAGTTTTCCCGCAATGAGAGCGGATACCCACACGAACAGAGCCCCCCAAATCATTCTTATCAACGAAGCGGATAAAGGGTTCAGCACCATACTAGGTTCGAGAAAAATCCCTTTTTTTGCGAACACAAGACCGATTCCTTGGCCTATTGCCCCAACTAGAGCAAGGAACACGCCCCATGTCTTCAACCTCTTGGAACTGGGGGTTTCCATCAGCTGCTCTTCCCTTTTGAGCATAACCCAAATAATGCCCACCAGCGTTATGGCTATTCCAATGATCGCCTGTGGCGAGATTATCTCTCCCAACATTAGGAATGCTCCTATAGACGCAAAAATAGGGGCCAAAGCCATCATGAGAACAGAACGCCTTGGACCGATTATCACAAGTGCCGCAAACAACCCGAAATCACCGATGCCCAGGCCGACGATACCACTCATGCCTATCCAGAACCATTGCTCGTTGCTTGCAGCAGGGAACAGATTCCCTAATAAAATAATGTGAGCTACACATAGAAGACCCACAGCTATTACTATGCGATAAGCGTTGACGCTTAGCGAGCCGATTCTTCTGCCGGCTTCCGTAAAGAATACGGAATTAAATGTCCAAAGGCAAGAAGTGATTAATGCAGCTATTTGTCCTATAAGGGCCCAGTCCATATTTTCACGGCAGATGCATGCTTTCTTGAATCAGAACGAAAGCAGTCTGCAAGTCTTAAACTTTTCTGCATGCAAAAAAAACGGGAGCGAGTTAGGTTTTTGGCAAAACATCATACAGAAAAAGGGGAAATATCTGGCGCGCTAGACTTTAGAAATCGTTGTTGATTTTGTGTTCGTCGTCTTTTTGTGTTCTGCTGCTCGTTTTTCTTGGTTGACCGCGCACGCTACAAGGAAGAGAATGGGAAATATGGGTGATATTCGACTGTGTAGGGTTTCAAATCCGACCGCGCCTCCCATAAACATCCCGTAAGTGTCAAAGCGACCTATCCCGCATTGTTATATTTGGCTCATGGCTAGTGTTTGAAGATGGACGCGTTGGAACAAAGCGCGAGCGAAAGCAGGTTCTGGTTAAACGCTTGTGTAGAGATTTAATGGAACAGTAATGTAGAAGAGAAGCCCATGTACATAGATAAGTTTAAATAGATTAATATGTCAACGGTTGGACACGGGAGAATTAGAATTCAAGGAGAATACTATTTTTTCGTTAACTAACTGTATGGAGGTGTAATTCGATTGTCATATAGAGAAAACCGAGAAATGCATAAGACTACATGCGCTGAATGTGGTAAAGAATGTGAAGTTCCATTCAAACCAGACGGAAGCAGACCTGTATACTGCCGAGAGTGTTATGCTAAACGAAGACCCCCAAGAAGATATTAAGCTTATTAGCTAAAATCTTCGATCCGTCTTACACCTCCTTTTTTTTATCAATAGTAATAATAAGTAGAATGCACATTGTTCCATGAGATTAAAAATAATGCCTAGAGATCCTGTTTGTGGCGCCGTTCTGGATGAGAAGACAGCTAAGTTCAAGATCACCTACGATGGCGAGACCTATTATTTTTGCAGCGTAACCTGCAAGAAGAGATTCAAAAGACGCCCCGTGAAGTTTGTGAAGTAAACTGACCTGCAGAAAAGCTAGGTGTCCGTAGAAAGGGTGGAATACTGCTGGGAAATAAAAGAAAACATGTCAAAAGTAGTTTCTGTGATGGAAGTAGTATTAACAAAAAGGTAGGATAATAATGCGAAATAAAGTGTCACCTTATGAATACCTCGCGTTTCTTTCTTTAAAATATGAAGTTGACGCTGACACGTTTTTCCAAGCGTTGGTTTCAGCTGGCAAAAACCGCAGATCTGCATGCGGGGTTCTCTCGATCGAATGTCGATGCAAACAAAAAGAAAGTTCTGTCTTTATGATAACAGAAGGGTCAAAAGTTGTGGCACAATTCCCGATATCGACAGAATTTCTGTTGATGCGAGATAATCCCATCAAAGATGCGAGAAAAAATGTTATGTTTCGTAGGCGTCTTATAAAAAAGGATAGAGGTCCGCACTTGCTACAGATCAGAGAGTTACAAATTGGAATGAAACGTGTTAGTTTGAAAGCTGAAGTTGTTGAAATTGCAAAACCTACATTTGTTGTTACAAGGTTTGGAAACTGTGCTAGCGTGGCTAACGCATTAATTTCGGACGAAACTGGAAAAATCAAGTTGTGCTTATGGAACGAGCAAATAAACTCTATATCTGTAGGAGATACTATTCAAGTTGAGAATGCAAGAATATCGGCATTCAGAGGCGAGAGACAGCTAAGGCTTGGAAAAAATGGCGATCTTCATGTTTATCCAAAATTGGTTGACAACTAGAAGGACAATAAAGTATGACTAGACCAAGGCATTCATAACAGAACCGTACGCGACCCGGGTTTTGTCGAGGTTTTCTGAGACAGCTACAAAAGATAGAAAAAGAGTGGGTTGTGCGGGAGATATCTTTGCTCTATGTGAGTTCAATTCCAATCCTCAGCTTTCATGCGTATGTTCACATAATTTTTCCCTGCACGCGCATATAAATATGAGTAGTCTCAACGTTTCTCTTTGCGCTTTTTCTTTTTCTCTTTTCTTTCCTTCTTAGTCATTGGTTTTTTCTTAGAGCTTTTTCCCATACCCATTCAGTTCACCCATATTGAGGTTGTAATAGAGCAACATTAAACTTACGGTCTGTACGCGCCTTTTTCAATAGAAAAATAGGGGGTCGTCAGCCTCTGTTTATTGCATGGGCGAAGCGAATTTATATTGGTGTTGAGTAGCCGTAGGGGATTGGGAGAGCGTGGGTTGAGACTGTTGAGTAGTCTTAGGGGTAGAATTAGGGCTGAGTTCTCTTTCATGCAAGGGAATTTGCTTACTCTTATTATTAGTTGGCTCTTTGTTTTTTTCACGTTCTCAATGACTTTCCCTTTCGAATCTCCATTTTTTAGAGAGTTAGGCGCACCGCCGGTGGTTATTGGTTTGATGGGTTCTGTTGGAGCTATGGTGTTGGGGCTGATTAGGATTCCAGGAGCTTACATTGCAGACAAGTTCGGCAGAAGACAGATAATTGTGACAATGACTTTTTTCATCGCTTTTTCCTTTCTCTTCTATATATTCGCACCGGACTGGAGGTTTGTCCTTATCGGAATGGTCATCTCCAACCTTAGCTTGATCTACCAACCTGCCCTAGATGCTATATTAGCGGACTCTGTTCCTTCAGAAAAGCGTGGAATGGGATACGCGGCGGTTAACGTGATCCCCAATATACCAACAATAATTGCACCTGCGATAGCGGGTTTCTTGGTGGAAACTTACGGTATTGTCCCAGGTATGCGAATAGTCTATGCAGTGGTGTTCTTCTGTATGTTGGCTGCAGCGTGTGTTAGGCTGTTTTTTCTTCGAGAAACCCTTGAGCATCCTCAAGAGATCAGGCTTGGAGAGATGTTTGATGCTTTCAAGAATTCTTTGGGTGCAATAGCAGAAGCTTGGAGGGAGATGCCGAGGACCCTTAGGTTTCTGACGGTGGCATTCTTGGTAAGCGCTTTTGAGGAACCTATGTTTCGAATGTTTACAGCTCTTTACGTGTTTGATGTGATCGGAATAGGCGGGATGGAATGGGGCCTCGTAAACACTGCTTCAGTTGCAGTAACACTCGTTTTAGGTTTCCCTCTTGGCAAGGTTGTTGATAAGATTGGACGGAAGAAGTCCATACTCTTTGCCTACATTCTCTTCATACCATCAACTATGCTCTTCATGTCTGCAAGGAGTTTTTCCCTACTGCTCATTGTTTATCTACTGTTCGCCATGGGAGGATGCTTAATAATGCCAGCTTACAACGCATTGTTGGCTGATCTGATTCCTAAAGAAAAGAGAGGCAGAGTCATGGGAACGATTGTAACCTTGAACATTCTGGCAACAGTTCCTGCATCAGCTCTGGGCGGATTCCTCTACGGCGTAGCCCCTGCATACCCATTCATCCTAGCCATGATCCTAGGGATCACTGTAAGCCTGTTAATACTCTTCACAGTTAAAGACCCTAAGACGAAGGAAAAGTAGATATCG
>SOJA01000206.1 GCA_004376975.1 Candidatus Bathyarchaeota archaeon | reverse complement strand
TGAAAACCGCTTTCGTCTTTTGGCGAACGTGGGTTCGAATCCCACCCCCTCCGCCAGTGGGAAGAAGCAGGGCCTGGCTGGCGAGCCAGCCGATTGTAAGCGCAAATTGGAATTTTTTACCTTCGCTCGCGATAACGGGCAGTCCGAAAGCGGGCTTCCCTCATTTTTACCATCATAATGGACTCTTAATATTTTTAGGTTTTGGATTTGTTACCTGTGTATATGTTTGAGTAGTTTCGATATTTTGATGCCCCAGAAGCTCCTGGACATATCGAATATCAACACCATTCTCTAAGAGATGTGCTGCAAAACTACGGCGTAAACTGTGAAAGGTTGCTTCTTTATTTATGCCTGCTTTCTTAAGTGAGTTTTCAAACACTTTTTGAGCCGTTCTTGTTGTAAGTTTTCCATCTCTTTCACTTGCGAAAACAAATCCATTCTTATCTTTTCCGGCGATAATACTTTGGATATTGATTGTAAGTTTTTCGGGGAAAACAGTAATTCTGTCCTTTTTACCTTTTGTCTCTTTGATATGGATGATCAGTTCTTGTATGTCAGTATCTCCTATTTTGAGATTAACTACTTGACTTACACGTAAACCAGCACCATAAGCAAGTGAGAGAAGTAGTCGATGTTTCATGTTTTCAGTTACTCCAAGAATTCTCTCTATCTCAGCCTTTCACAAAACTATAGGCAAACTTTTGTTTTTCTTGGCAGATCGGACTTCGATTTTCTCGTTCGTCTTAATAACACTGCGATAATAGAACTTGACAGCATTCAGAAGGGGGTTTCTTGTTTGTGCGGACACCCCCTTTTTTCAGAAAAGAGCAGAAAGCTTTTGATGCTTTCCATGTCCAGTTTGTCAAAGCTGTTTTTCTTAAAGATAAGATACTCTCTAAGACCGTAAAGATAACTTTGATGGTTTTGCTACTGTAATTTCGTATTCTTAATTCGCGTTCAGCTTGATCAAGTTGTTTTTGCATATTTGATAGATTATTAGGTAAAATAGATATAGATTCATTCTAATAAAAGATTAACATGTCTTCGTATAATATACAGTTGCTTAGTTAAATCACGAAAATAATTCGCATAATAACGAGTTAGGCGACATAGATGACATGAAAGAATAAGGAGGTAATAATATGCAAGAAGTAAAACAATTGAAGTCTGGTAAATATGTTGCTGAATGTGCTGACTTATCTGGCTCTAAATTTCACGAAGTAAACCTTAGTGGTGCTGTGTTTGATGATGTTAATCTTGGTGGCGCATCATTTCATGACATTAATATGAGTGATGTGCGCTTTTCTGGAATGCAAATAGGTGGCTCGAGTTTAAGTTGCATCGGATTGCCTCCTGATAAAGATGGTAATCAGGGAAAGCAAAGAGGTGTTCAATTTGAAAATGTACATCTCAATGATAGCACGTTCAAAAAGTGCAAATTGACCGATGTTAAGATTACAGACTGTGAAATCGATGGTATGGAAATAGATGGTGTGCCAGTTAAAGCAGCAATTGAATATTACAAAGGAAATAGGTAATGTTCATCTACAGTCGCCTAACAGCGGATAAAATGGAAATCAAAGATTTCCCCAAATTGCCTTCGGCGACTTCTTTTATCTGCAAAACGTTATATGAAATGCTTGCAAGAATAAGGAGGTAGATTATGAAGCTGGAGGATTTGACTGCTTATTGTGGTATGAATTGTGGTAGTTGTGCAAGATACCAGGGTTTTATTGTCTTCAGGGAAGCTATCCGTCTTGTTGCCGAGCTAGTGGATTCTCATGGCTTT
>SOJA01000049.1 GCA_004376975.1 Candidatus Bathyarchaeota archaeon | reverse complement strand
GTCTTTATGGCTTTGACATCGAGTTCAAGTGGGATCCGACCATTATTGAATACGTTAGTCACACTGTTATGGCGCCGGTAGAAACATATGAGGAGGGGATTCTTCACAGCCCCATCCTGCTGCTGAAAGATGATGTTAACCTAACTTCTGGAAGTTACTGGATTGCCTGTGCCTCTTTTTCACCGGCGGATGCATTCAGCGGAAACGGCGTTTTCTTTGTCATAACCTTTGAAGTAGTCTCTTCCTTTGATGAGACGCCATATAAACTCGTCGAAGCAACTCTCTCAGACGATGAAGGTCAGCCCATAATGACTCACAAATATAACGGTCCTAGTGCTATGTGGTGCTATGACACGTGGGAGTTTATACGAAACCGTGAGAAGGATCCGAAGGTAGACGGCTGGCGAAAATGGTGGACAACGCAGATGCGGCGAAAATATGGATTCTAGCTTAAGCTTCGTCACACAAACATCTCCCCCTTTTTTGGATGAAATCCATGTAATAGTCCGCAGAGTATTCTCTTAAGACTAAGAAAAAGTCAGATATCTGCAATATTGATTGGAATGGGTTGATAAGGACAAACAAAACTATTAAACAGTACAATTATAGAAATTCTTAAGAGAGAAAGATGAAGCAGCTTTTACCTAAAACCGTCTGGAACATGGACAACAAAGAACTTCTTGACTTACTGAACAGCAGATATCTGCTTGAATCTAAACCAAAAGAAATCCATTTCTACGCGCCAAGCTTCATGCACTACACAACAAGTTATTTCCATTCTTCACCCACAGATTTTCCAACAATTTCCGTGACTGGCCAGAATTGCGCCTTAAAGTGCAAACATTGCGGTGGAAAAGTTTTGAACACCATGTATTCAGCCGCTACACCTAAAGAACTTTTCGAGTTGTGCATGAGGCTCAAACATAAGGGAGCTCTCGGCTGTCTGATAAGCGGAGGATGCCTTCCGGACGGTTCGGTTCCTCTTGGAAAATTCATCGACTCGATTGAAAAGGTTAAACGTGAATCGGACTTAACCGTAATTGTACACACAGGCATACTTGATTACAATACAACTGAAAAACTTAGAAATGCCAGGGTTGATGCTGCTTTAATAGATATAATAGGCTCGGATGAAACCATAAAGGAAATTTACAAGCTGAATCTGACGGTTGAGGCTTATGAAAATTCCTTAAAGGCACTGCATAAAACTGAACTTGCATTTGTACCCCACATAATAGTCGGGCTTCACTATGGAAAGTTAAAGGGTGAACTTCACGCCCTAAAAATGATTTCTGGATATCAACCTTCAGCCTTAGTAATAATTGCTTTCATGCCAATACATGGAACAGAAATGGAGAATGTTATCCCTCCAAAACCAATAGACATAGCAAAAGTCATATCTACCGCGAGACTAATGTTTCCTCAAACACCTTTGGCGCTTGGATGTATGCGACCGAAGGGAAAACATCGAATAGAAACAGATATTTTGGCTATAAGAGCAGGAGTGAATGCCGTAGCTTTTCCAACAGAAGAAGCTGTAAAATTCGCGGAGGAACAAGGGTGTACAACAACTTTTTCTTCAATTTGTTGCTCTCAGGTTTACATAAACCTCACTGTCTAGATTTACTAATGGATGTCCAGAGTTGCTTCATCACCTCATCTTTTATTGAAGAATACTTTTTTCCCATTCGTTTTGCAGCTTCTCTCGGTATTCCACTTAGTACAAGCTCCTTCTCGAAGGCTTTTCTCGCCTTTCTAACATTCCAACCTAAAGTCAACCAAACAAGAAA
>SOJA01000024.1 GCA_004376975.1 Candidatus Bathyarchaeota archaeon | reverse complement strand
TTTTGTTTTCTATCGGTCGGTTAAGGTAATGGGCGACGAAGTCGGATGCACCACGCTTTTTCTGGGTATGTTCAGCAAGCGGCTTTTTTGCACGGCTAACGTCCTTTTTTGTATCTACATCCACCCAGTATTTTCCAGTTACATCGAACACTCGTGCACATCCATCCTTGGCTACAAGTCGAACACAGTCAGCAAGCTCTGATGCCCCCAGTTCAAGAGCCTTTTCACCATAAGCAAATATTTTAGGTGAACACAAGAAAAATCCTGTATCCACGCAATTCCAACGATTTATTTTTTTGCCAATGTTGAGAATTTTCCCGTTTTCCCCTAACACTCTTGTGTCGTCGAGCGAATAGCTAGTTTTATCTGTAGCAAGAATCAGAACGTCCTCAAGGTTAACGTTCATGAGAGATTTTACAATTTGGGGGTCAAAGATGTGGTCACCCATGCAGAGGAGAAATTCCTTTTGAAAAATTCCCTTCGCTGCCATAAAAGAGTATAAGTTTCCTTTCTTCCATTTTTGTGCTGTTATGTAGTTAATGTTTAGTCCACAATAGTTTTCTCCAATTTTTTCTCGTATATTATCTCCTTCGTATCCTACAACTATGTGGACTTTTTTTATTCCAGCTTCCTTTAAGCCCCGAAGGATTCTACCTAGTAATGGGATTTTTGCAATGGGTTGGAGAACCTTTTGCCTTGCATATTTTCTTAGTCTGCTTCCCTCGCCCGCTGCCAAAACTAAAGCTTCTGGTGAATAGTTCACTTCGTACACTCCGAATACAACAACGCAAAATAGCATTGGCAAGAGCCCTTTTATACATTATCCTCGACGTAAAATGATGCTTCTAAGTCACAATCTGACGGAAAAAGTTTGAAAGAGAGAAAAGATAAAATGAAAACAAATCCTATCACACCTTTGAGATGTGATGCTCTGATCTATTTCAAAATGAAACTAAACCTCCACTTTCCAAATATACGACATATCTTGGGTTTTCGCTTGCTTCATGGATTCGCGCAACATCTTAAACTCATGTTCTAATGGTCCAGTCTCGATGCCATCTTTTTTAGACATCGTTAATCTTCCTCTTTACTCTCTTCCTCTTCAGCCTCCCTCATCTTCGACTTTCTATGCGTTTTTAGATCTATTAGCAAGTGTTTAGGTATAGATTGAAAATGTGAATTCGAAGCTAACAAGTCATTTATTCATACCCCAAGATTCGTTCAGGAAACCTCTAATCAATCGTCTGCGCAAAAGAGATGGTTTAGAGTTGAGGGAAAACCAAACAAACAAAACCCAACCACCAAACTTTGCCTACGCATTAAACTCGATGATGGACGACCTTGAAAATGTTGTTGTATCGTTTGAAAAAACATTATCAGTAATGTTGGAAGAAAAAAAGAAACACAAAGAAAAAACTGAAAAACTGGAATCATTCAAAAAACCCTGCACAGGTAAGCCAGTTTTTTACAGCAGGCGAGAATGATTGAGGTCATTGGCAAAGCTTTTGCTAAAAAAGATGACGCGCGCGAGCGCACTCCTCTCAAGCCGAGGTCCAATTGCTATTGGTAAATTCAGCAAGCCCTCATGGCACAAAGAGGAGAAGGAAAACCTCTTCAAAAAACTTGATATTCAAACCAAATCCGTGAATTTGGACATGCGAAAATGCTTGATCCTTCCATAACCGCAGCAATTGACAGGAGCAGCTAGGTCATTCTCTTGTTCAGAACCACTCAATCGGCGCGAGCGCTTTCTTCTTCTAGTTCCATTACTACTGGATGCGCACATCCATAATTGTTTAATGTTATTTGAGAGCACAAACAGTGGTGCGAGCATTTTATTATGTATACAGCCATTCCAGTATTTTTCGGGACAAAATAGTTAGGATTCTTGATGTGAGGAAAAAGATCCAAATTATCACCAGTATTAGAACGATTCCGCTGATGGAAGGATGAAAGTTTGTTAGAAATGGGAAATATAGCAGGTATATGATTATAATGGAAATTATGTACAAAATATGCTGAAATAAAATTAAAGAGTTTTCGTAACTCAGTTTCTTTTTTATGCTATACTTTCTTGCAGGAAAAATGGAAAACGTGTCAATCAGCCTCTTAAGACCTGGAAGAGCTCTTGTAACAAGGAGTGTAAAGACGATAAAGAAGATTAAGGAGCAAAAGACCTTGGTTTGCCAGTTTAACGTGCTAGCTAATGGAATGAACACTAAATTGCCGAAAAGCCATACTAGAAAAGCTGCTAAGAGATTATGAATCGTCTTTGCACCATAAGCTTTAAAACATTTCTGAAAGTTTTCTATTTCCTCCTTAACCACATTCTTCACCTTTTGCACCCCTTTTGTCAAGATTACCACTTTTTTTAAAAAAAATGGGTAGTTGGGGTTATGCTTTTTTGGCCTTTTTCTCCAGTTCTTCAGCCCATGTTGACGTGTATTTGCCAATTACTGTAGCGATTGCTCTGCAGCTTCTCCATAGAGCAAAAATTGCCCATATTACTATCAGTATTAAGACTATTGCTGGAATGGCTGGGTGAATTTCAGCTAGGTAGTTTGCAAACAGCATGTACGATAAAGATACTACAATTACGTATAGTATGCCGTCTAGCGCTGTTCTATAGTTCCTGTATGTGTCAACACTCACTTCGCCGCTTACCTTTCCGAAATGATAAGCCAAGACCCCAGCTGCGCCACCAGTGAGTCGGCGGATATCAATGAACACTGTGAAGATTATAATTGCTAAAGCAACTACGATGATTGAGCTGATAATTGAGTGTACTGGATAATTCATGAACTCTTGGGTCATATCCTTCGCAATCGGTAGGAAAATCATTTCTCCAAAAATCCATATCAGTATCGCTGCACCGACTGAAAGGAATACTCTTGCACCCACTTGTCTTAAGGCCTTTGCGGATTCTAGGTACATTTCTGCCCCAAATTTTTCTACTTCTTCTTCCTTACCCTTCGGTTGTTCGAAGACAGGTCCCTCCTTTTTTGTACTCATAAGTTCACCTCCAAACGTTTAAAGATGAAACAGCAAATCTCTAAATGAGCTGCTGTTTAACCATAAAACCTTTAGCTATCGTTTATAATAATCAATAATATAACACTTGCTATTTTTTCATTTGAATCAAAAATCCTTTAAACCTGCTTAACATAACGCGCGCTACAGCGCGTTGCAGTTGGTAGCAGAAGTAGGTCACGCAGGGGTGGCGGAGTTGCTTCGCAGACATTAGGAGCGGAGATCAAATTGAGGAGTTCGTTCGGCGCGCCTACATTTGTGAAATGCACCTTTAGACTTTCCATGTACTCTTTCGACTACTAAGCTTATGCTTTCAGCGTATTTCATGAATGCGTAGCGTAAAACTTCGCTTTCGTTCATCCCGAGAGATTGGCGTATCCTTTGAAGTAGCTTCTTCTGTTGAGGCGTCAAGTAAACTTTAACGACTTTTCGTGCCGCGTAACGGTCCTTCCAAAGTACCATGGAACATCTCAATTCATAAAAACTTTTCTTCTACATTAACACCCGTACGCGAAGGCTAAACAGGAGGATATTTGGGATGAACTTCAGAAGAAAAAAACTAGGGGGGGGTCACTAGCTCTTTTTGAGTGCCAACTGTGCTACAGCATCTTTTTGTCTAAATGTTATCAGAATGTCCTCAGGATTCCTTCAGCACATTCGCTTCCAATGTTAACATATCATGCTCTATCAATCTTTGTGGAGTTCCTACCTCTTATGTATGTGTGTGTTGAAGCGTTGGTGATAGCTGGTATTGTTTGTGAGTAATTTTTCTGATGGCTTTGGGAATGTTCGAACTAGAAAAAAGTGGGGAGATTGTTTTATTAGTCTTTTGCCATGCCAAGGACGGCTTTGATTGCAATTATGACGGCTGCTGGGGCTGCGAAGGCTACAATGTACTTCATGATTCCTGTGGCCCAATCGGCAAGTAGTGGATGAATGATGTCTAGTGGACCCCAGACATCTACAGCGCTGGCGACTAGCAGAGCGATTGTTGCTATAAGAAATGGAGTGACCTCCTTAGCTGTTATGCTTGTGATTCCGATAATGATTCCTAAGATTAGCATGATTAGAATGACCCATGCACTGGTGTCTTCGACGCCAGGGTCTTCCCAGCCCAGTTCTGCTTCGTAGGCCATGTAGCCAACAGCTAGTCCCATTATGACTGCCAAAATGACGAAGATGATATACGACCATCGTGCTATTTCTTCCATATCCATTTTAGACCCACAAAGTTTTAGTTATCATCGCTAACACATTATAAATCTTACGCATGAACCTAGTGTGCAAAATTACTTCTAGAATGTTACAATCATGTAAAAACGTAAAAGATTCCGTGAATACCTTTCAAAAATCGAAGCTAGCTTGTCCTTTCATAATATCGTATGTAAGGCTTGTTTATTTTTGTTGGAGGAATAATGCATATATTTAATATTCGCAGTTAATCTAATGCTCTCAAAAGAGGGGCCGTAGTCTAGACAGGCATGACGACGGGCTCCAGAAGCATAAAGACGGGTTTGCGGACCAATCGGGATGAAGAAGTTCTGGAGCGGTTAGAGAAACCCGTAGGAGCAGTGCTTGAGTACTGTTTCCGGGTAAAGATCGTCGGTTCAAATCCGGCCGGCCCCATCATCCACAGTTGGCTGAGCAAAGGTTACGCCTTTTTTTTGGAGCAGAAGGCTGGTCTAAATCAAGCTCTCTTTTCGCTAAGATTTCTCATTTCACGGTGTAATTTGAGTTAGCCGCACTGAAAAGGTGCTCAGTGGTTGGAAAACGAATTTACCAGCAGTAATAGAACTTGGCGAGAGTTTTTAGGGTGCCTGGGCCTATGTAGCTGTAGGTTGTAAGCGCTGCGATAGGGTTCGGTTCATGTCTTAATTGTTTTAGCTTTACTTACCAAAACAAATAAAAACATCAAAACGTAACCAAAGAAAGCACTGGTTGTGTCGAAATTATGCCGACTGAAGTCTTTGACCTGAACATGTTCGTAGAGATTAGTGAACGTGCTGAATATTGCGCGGTTAAAAGATTAAAAGATGTTGTGAAACTGAAGCTTCATACTGCAAGAAGACTTTACACTTTGAAGGTTAAACCATCAAAAGCTGAAGGGTTAATTAAGAAATTGCAGTGCGAAATTCGTGAAGTCTAATTTTCTCTTCATTGGTTATTTCAAGAGAAGTGATCGTAGATTTTTCTAATAGCCTTCTGATTGCGCTGAAGGATGTGAAACTTGGTTACAGTGTAGCAGTGATAAGGCTTGCTGTCAGACCGAAGATTATTGGGAATGGTAGTCCTGGGAATATGCCTTTTCTCTCCAGCATTTTAAATGACAGGAAGCATCCGAACAAGATGCTGATGATGGAAACTGCGCATGAGATAGGACCAAATCTTATCAGCATGTGGCTTGAAAGCATAGAATAGAATGTTAAGTCGCCTAATCCCATTTGGAAGTCCTTGAAGGAGAAGCTTAAACCGCGAAGCTGTCCAAGTCCGTTGAGAGCTATTTTTCCCACTGGTCCATGATACACCGCAAATACATCATAAACCGCTAGAAAGCAAAGAATCAAGATTGTGCTCAAGGTGGGAATTGAGGCTGCTAAAAACGCGCCTAAAGCACCTCCTAGACAAAGAGCTATTAAGCTGCAAAATCTGCTTTGAGTTCGAAAAACTGTGAAGTCAACAATAATTGTTATGAGTATTGACAAGACTAGACTTAGGGCTTCAATGTTTGGAATTAAGAATCTTGAGAACGCCGCATACAAATAGATGAAAGAAAGCATGAAAACAGCAGTTGTCATGGAGAAGCCTGTAATCAGTGTAATCAACGTGTGACTTTTTCGCTTCAAAAGGAAATACAGTAATGATGCACCAACTCCAACGATGACAACAAAGTAAGATGCATTCGCAAGAGAACCGGTAATATCTTCAGAAAAAGGAGTGATTACTTGAGTTTCTATAGAGGATGTCAAAACTAGGACCGTGCATAATAATCCAAATAATAAACTCGCTAAAATCGGTGTAAGATGTATCGGCTTAGCTTTAAACATGTCATTCAAGAGTATCGCCTTGAGCTTTCCACAGTTTTTTCAATTTTGAAGTAGCATTTACTACAGAATAAGCTTTGTTTTCTGTCAGTCTCGAAAATGGAATTGGAAAAGTACATAACACAAAACGGGTTAGAACAATGCTCTAGGCTTAAGGTGTGTCCAAGTTCATGTACAGCCTCTTTTGTGCTTCTCTCCATGAAAAGTCTATTGTTGGACGGGTGTCCATAAAACTCCGGTCTAAGTCTCCATAATGAGATCAAGGCTGCCCTTCCAGGACATTCTCCTTTGCCGAACACAAAATTCAAGTTCGGGGTAAAGATGTCCAAGTCTGCCACTCCTAAAATCTTATCTAAGTTTTCTTCTTTTTCAGCATAGCTATGAATTTTGCTTAATATGTCATCTGAGTTGTATTGTCTTCTTGTCTCGCTGAAGGCTTTCTCAGGTACTGATATTGTTTCGGAAATCAGCCTGCATGTTGATTTTGGGAAAGATAAGGCTAGGTTTTCTTGAATTATGCTTGTCGCTTTTAGCTCTACTTTTCCTACGCGCAGAATTCCAATTTCCATTTGTTTTTCCCAGCTAAATCTTGAAAGTGTCTCCTGTTCTGGGAGCTTTGGCTTTCAACCCTAATTCTTTTTTTATCCATTTTACAAAAAGTTCACAGTTTCGTTCCGCACCGTGAACCACATATGTTTTTGGGGTTCCGTGAAGTTCTTTCACAGCTTCTTTAAGCTCGTTTGCTCCGCAGTGGGATGAAAAATCGAAGTGTCCAACATGAGCTGTAATTTTTCTCATTTTTCCGTCAATAACACAAATACCTTTGTCAAGCAGTTGTCTTCCCGGTGTGCCTTGGATCTGATAGCTGACTAGAAAGACGGCGTTGTGCACGTTTTTTCCGATTTTTGATATATAAAATGTGGATGGGCCACCTTTAAGCATGCCTGCAGTTGAAATTATTACACCGGGTTTCTTTGCGGTTTTTCTTCGATCTCTCCAGCCTTCAATCCAATGAGCAGAGTATAAGGCATCTTTGAGCAGTTTCGGATCGCGTAGAAACTGACCATGATTCATCATTATGGTATTTGCGCCGCGTATCATACCGTCAATAGTGATTGGATACTCAAAATGGTGGGCAGTTAGGACGCAGGCGATTTCTTGGGATCTTCCAACACCGAAGGCTGGAACCAGAACTGTTCCTCCCCTCTCCACGATGTCGGTGGTCTCTGCTATAAATTTTTTTTCCAGTTCTGAACGTTCTGTGTGTTCGTCATTAGCGTATGTGCTTTCAATTATTACAGCATCTAAATCATCGTGTTTCATTTTTGCTCCTTTCAAAAGTTTTGTATCTTCAGTGTTGAAGTCGCCTGTGTAGAGTAGTTTTTTTCCTTCAGCTTCGATTAGTATTTGTGCGCTTCCAGGAATGTGCCCAGCGTTCAGAAGTTGGAATTTGATGTCTCCGATTGTTTGTTCAACTCCATAGTCAACGTGCTTACTGTTTTTCATCATGGATTTTAGTTCAAGATATTCAAATGGTAAATAATAGCTTGATAAGTGGATGAAGTCTGAAATTAATAATTGATTTAATTCCGCTGACATTTTGTTTGTGTAGAGTGGTTTCTTTCCATGAATGTAAAAGAAGGGGATTGCGCCTGAGTGATCAAGGTGACTGTGAGATAGAATTATGGCATCAACCTCTCTTGGTGGTATGTGCATTGGGAATCCTGGTGTGCGGTCCAGCATGACTCCGTAGTCCAGCAACACCTGTGTGTTTTCCGTCTTTACGGCTATTGCACTTCTACCGACTTCACGAGCTCCTCCTAAAAATCTTATTTGCAATTGACTCATCCACTTTCATCTGTTAATGCAGTAACCATGCATTCTGCTCTTTTAAAAATGTATTGACTTTCTTGTAGAAACAACTCTAGTTAATCCTTTTAGGATGGCACTCAATATTTCCTGTATATCTGATGAAGCTTCCACTTCAGTATAAACAGTCCATAATTTGTTGATCTTGTGGGCGTCGCTTCCAGCGACACCGGGCAAACCCGTTTCTTTCGCTAGTTTTTCAGCCATTTTGTTAAGGTGACGTGGATCGTTGCCATTCAAGACTTCTACAGCATCAACATTAAACCTTCTTGTCTGATCTCCTAGACCCTGTGCCCTATATGGATGGGGAACAATAATCAAGCCGTTTCTTTCTCTGGCAAAATCAATCACATTTTTGACAGTCCATGGTTTTGGAGGTAATTGTGTAATTCCTAAGACTATTAACTCCCCTTCAACCGCGCTTATTTCAACTCCAGGAATAACAGTGATGTCTTCAAATGCAGAAGCCAGTTTATGCACCCTGTGATAGCCCTTGAAGGTGTTATGATCTGTTATGGCCACGGCTTTGATGAACGGATGTGCATGAAGATGGTTTACTATCGTTTTCGGGTGGATTGACGCGTCCGGTGAATAATCTGTGTGAACGTGTAAGTCAGCTCGAATCAAGGTTGCTCGCTCAGTGCTTTCTGCAGAGTTTCCTTTAAAGTGGCTAGCATGATTTTGGTCCGTTCTTCTTTGATGTTGAAACATTCAAATTTTATGTTTTTCCTCAAGCATGTTTTTCTGCATGTGTCCAAGACTTCTTTGCTCCAGTTTTCTGGGTCGTGAAGTAGCACGATTGTCTCGTATTTTGTGTTGTTGATATAGTCTGCTATTTGTTTTGTTACATACTCCCTTGTTTCTTTGTCTGGCGGGAAGGCTGTTTCATGTTGGGAAAGGGGGTAGATCTCGTCAAGTTCGATGGGGATTACACCGAATGGTGCTGTATAAAAACATATGTGAATTTCATTCAAGCGTTCTTTGAATGTTCTACGGAGAAGCTTTGCTGTTTCTTTGAATTCTCTTGATTTATGTAAGGGTTTTATTCTGGTTTGAGGTGTGAGCAAAAGAATTCTTGCTTCGTGGCTTGGAGAGTATCTTTCTGCGAGTTTTTTTCTGTATCTAACAATCTCTGGCCGGACGAGTCCGATTGAGGTGAAGAAGAAGATGCCGCTTTTTTTTGCTGCTGGGCTGTGTTTTTCAATGAATTTTTCATATTTTTTCAGTCTTTTTAGGGCTTGAAGTAAGGTTGGATGTCCATGTGCCCTCATTTCTAAGTGTTCCCATAGCCTGCCTTTTTTGATTGCTTGTTTTATGCGTTTCAGTTCGGCTTGGCATGTGTAGAGGTTGTGTTCTGCGATGAATGCTTGTTTTTCTTTTGGTTCCATTTCTTTAACTTCTTTTAGGGTTGTTTTTGAGCATTTTGGGCATGCACATGGGAGATAGTTCAGCTCTTTCAGTCTTGAGGTGCCGTATTCTGTCATGTAACGGTTGTTTCTGGCGTATATTGCGTAGGCTGCGGAATCGAAGAGGTCGCATCCAAGGGCTGTGGCTAAGCTGAACATGATGGGGTGTCCTGCTCCGAAAAGGTGTAGGGGTTTTTCTATGGGCAGGTTCATCTTGGCGGTCATTATCATGTCTACTAGAAGGTCGAATCGATAGTGTTCCATAACTTCAGTTGGGCTTCCTAAAGCGTGTATTTGGAATGGTAGTTTTGCCATTTCATGGGCGGATTTGGCTATGAGATCTAGGTGTCGACCTCCTTGAATTGGACCTACCCAGAGAATGTCTTTTCGGGTTTTAGTTTTGAAGAGTTTCTTAGCTCTTTCCAAAGTTTGATCTACCGTGTGTTCTGCATATTTTCTTGAAACTTTCCATCCTGTTGGCCAATCTAGGATTGTTGCTATGTCTGTATCTATTTGTTCCTGATATTTTATGATCTCTTCTGGTGTTGTTTCTATGTCACCGTAAACGAGAATTTGGTATGCCCCTGAATCAGTCATTATTACCCCGTTGAAATCCAAAAAGTCATGTAAACCTTTTTCTACTGGCTGGGCCTGAAAGTGTTGTTTCAATATGTACGCGTTGCTTATTAGGGCTTGACAACCGAAATTCTCTTGAATTTTTCTGGGTGGAATAGGCTGAATCGTTGGGTTTATGACTGGGAAAAGGAGGGGCGTTTCAACGGTGCCGCTTTTGGTTTTAAGTCTTCCAATTCTTGCGAGCAAGTCTCTTTCTTTTATTTCAAAAGCCATTTTCACGCCTAAACAGAATCAGCCAAACACACTTATATCGTTATTTTTCCTTTCTACCTATCTATCATCTGCAGAGGAAGTTGAAGCATGGTTTGTGCAGTTCAGATCTATGAAGAACCAAAACTGAACAATCCTGTCCTGATTGAAGGATTGCCCGGTATAGGATTTGTAGCTAACATTGCAGCCTTACATTTAATCCATGAATTAGACGCCAAGCTTTTCGCCGAAATAAGTTCCTCGTCCTTTCAAGACCTAGCGGTAATAACAGAAAAAGGAGGCACACAACATCCAACAAACAAGCTCTATTATTACAAAAACCAAGAAGGCGGACGAGACCTAATCATATGGCATGGCAACACACAAGCTCTAACAACATTCGGACAGTACGAGCTTTGTGACCGCGTGTTAGGTATAGTCGAAAAGCTAGGCTGCCACTATGTAATAACTCTAGGAGGATTCAAGAAAGAACAAACAGCTGAAAAGCCGGAAATTTACTGCGCAGCATCTGACCCGGAAACGCTTAAAGAAGCCCTGAATCTTGGAGCCAAGATAATGGTGGGACAGATCTTCGGACTTGCAGGTGTCACAATAGGTATGGGCAAACTAACAAATTTCAAAGGCTTCTCCCTTTTGGTGGAAACCGCTGGTACATATCCCGACGTAAAGGCGGCACACCAAGCCCTAACAGCCCTAAGCAATTTTCTAAATTTGAGAGTTGACCTGTCAAGGTTAAATGTTGCTGCTGAAAAAACCAAGAAAACACTAGAATCCTTCGGTTTGATTAGACGAGTCAAAGAAGAAAAGAAGAAAGACGAGTCCCAGTTTCGCTGGTTTGTTTAGCCCTTAATCCCACCCATGAAATGTTCGTAAACCTTCTGAACCCGATCAGCAGCAAGACCTGAACCTTCCACAACACCTTTCTCTGTCACTTTAACTTTATTCATGACCCAAATGAAACCATTATCCTCATAAAGCCTAACCATTGTCGGAAAAACCTTCTCTAAGCGTTGTGCCAAAGCTTTCAAGTCAAAAGGCTTCTCCACACTTAGTATTTGAGCCACAACGTTCCCATTAAGAAAAACTTTATGCAAAGCTTTTCCTTCCTGATCCTTCACATTAGCCAAACACAAGCTTAGCGTATCCGGATTAACGCCGACTAGAGTCCCGCTGTACGTTTTTCCCGTAGTAGTCGCAACAATCACATTTGTATCCGCCAATGCCGCTACTTCTGTAAAAAACTTTCTTTGAGCTATCGACAACATTAAACCTCCATTTCACCTTAACACATGTGAGAACATATATTTAGGATTTTAACCTGTAACGACCACAACCCTTGATTGAACCTTATTTAATGTTCATTTTTCTTTCTTCAAGGTTCTGCTTCAGGAGTACCATAGTATCAACTGCCACGTCACGACAAACAACAACGTTCGGGCCAATCCAGCTGTTGCATCCAACTTTGACACCTGGCATAAAAAGCGTATTTATTCCAGTTTTCACGTTATCACCTAAGATAACTCCAAGCTTTCTTCGCCTGCTATCCACAACCTTGTTCTTCACCAACATCTTCACTGTTCCAGCATCAAGCCGATAATTTGCAGTTACTGTACCCGCGCCCAAGTTGCATTTTTCTCCGATTACGCAGTCACCTATGTAGGATAAATGACCAATGTGTGTGTTATCCATGATTATGCTGTTCTTTATTTCACAAGCGTTACCTATCCGCACCTTTTTTCCAATACTTGTGTATGGGCGGATGTAGCAATTTGGACCGATGTCGCTTTCTTCATCTATGAGAGCTGGGCCTTCAACATAAGCTCCAGAACGTATGCGTGCTGTCTCCGCAACGGTAACGGGACCAATTAGGTGTGCACCATTCTCTATTTGACCATATGCCTTGTGTTTCATCCGAGTTAATGCCCAACGATTTGCCTTAAGTAGATCCCATGGTCTGCCAACATCAAACCAGTCTTCCCTTGAAACTCTAGCTGCAAGAACAAGCTTTCCATCTCTTAACAAGAGTGAAATCGCATCTGTGATCTCCCATTCACCTCTGGCTGAAGCTGATGTTTCTCTGACTTTTTCGAAAATCTCAGTTGAAAAAACGTATATGCCAGCGTTTGCTAGGTTCGTTGGTGCTTCCTTGCGGATTGGTTTTTCAATTATTCGTTTCACGTTACTTTCATCAAGGTCAATTATCCCATAATCTTCAGGTTTTTCAACGGGAACGACAGCCATTGTTATAGCAGGGTTCTCTTTCTTATGTAAGCCAATGACTTTTTTCACAGCGTCTGCTGTGAACAACAAGTCACCATACACCAAAAGAAAATCATCTTCTACAAAAGGCTCGGCTACGCTTACAGCGTTGCCTGTTCCAAGAACCTTTTTTTGCTCGATATACTTGATTTTTAACCCGAATTTTTCTCCATCGCCAAGGTAATTGTGAATAGCGTCCGCCATAAAATGAACAACGATTAATATTTCGCTTACTCTACATGCTTTAAGCGCTTTCAAACAGTGCTCAAGTATAGGTTTTCCACCAACTTTTATCAAATGCTTCGGACGAGTCAACGTAACCGGTTGGAGTCTTACCCCCTCTCCGGCAGCTAGAACCACAGCCTTCATCTTTCCACTTCCTCAAGTTTCTTAACCAAAACTACACTTTTCTCCATTATCTCCTTCGCAGCTTTTAACGATTCGCCTTCCACAGTTAATCGTATAAAGGGTTCAGTGCCTGACGCCCTCACCAGAATCCATCCATCTTCAAGGCTTAGACGAACACCATCAACCATTGAAACATGCCTGTAAGACGGAAAAAGAAGCTTCAAACCTTCCTCAACCTTTCCTACAACCTTGCTTTTTGCTTCATTTCTGCATGCAACATTTTCTCTGAGAGTCTGGTATGCAGGTATATCGGAAACAAATTCTGACAACTTTTTGTTTTCATCTTCCAGGGCTTTTAGGAGAAGTATGGAAGAAAGTATCCCGTCCGGGCAATAATGAACTTGCGGGTGAATCCATGCTCCACAGGGCTCTCCACCAAAGATGGCATCATGTTGCTTCATTGCCTCTGCAACGTAGACATCACCAACCCTTGCTCTAACAGTTTTTCCACCATGAGTCCCAACCATCTTTTCAACGCACATTGATGCTTCAACATTTGTTACTATGATTCCGCCGGAATTTCTCTTTACAACATATGCAGCGTACGCGGCTAAAATTCTGTCGAAATCCACAAAGCATCCGTTCTCATCAACAAAAGCTACTCTGTCACCGTCTCCATCATAGGCTATGCCGATATCTGCCCTTAGATCTTTGACAATTCTAGCTAGAGATTTTAATGATTCAGCGTTCGGTTCAGGGCTTCTGCCTGGGAAAAAACCGTCTGGCTGCGCGTTTATTGCCGTTGTTTTGCATCCTAGGCTTTCAAGTGAAGCTGGTGCAAGTTGACATGTTGCTCCGCATCCAGGATCCACTATCACATGCCATCTCCTATCTAATTTGACGGCTTTACGTAGCATTTTAACGTACACACAACTTTCATCGATAAACGAAGCTTCACCTATGCTTTGCCAATTCGCTAATTCAAACCTCTCGTTCCCAATTATTTCCTCAATTTCATTTTGGCTTTCCTGATTGTATGCCACGCCTTTACTGCTGAAAATTTTTATCCCATTATATTCAGGGGGGTTATGCGAGGCTGTAATCATCACGCCAACATCAGCTTTCAGTTTTCCAGTCAAATACGCTAGCACAGGAGTGGGGACAACACCTAAGCAGTTAGTTTTTGATCCTCCAGCTAAAAGGCCGGAAACTAAAGCGCTTTCAAGCATCAAACCCGAGACCCTTGTATCTCGACCTACAAGTATCTTTCCTGCTTCTGAAAACGTCGCAATTGCTAAGCCTATCTTGGATGCTAAGAGTGGAGTCAAAACGACATTGACTAATCCACGCACTCCAGAGCTGCCGAAAAGTCTGGATTTCAAATATTCTCCCAATCCATGGTAAGATACAAAAGCATTTAAATGATTCTAACATAAATCCCGGCTTGTTTCAAACTGAAACACTCTCTCTCCAAATTTGGTAACACTTCTTTGAACCTTGAGAAACTCTGCAACACTCTTTTTGATGCTTGAAGAACTAGCAGGCTCCATCTGGAAATTACTGGTTCAATTTTTTGCAGAACTTCAATAGTTGTTCTTGTGTTGGATGTGCTCCTTCAGGATTTGAAACGTAGTAGGCGGCAATTGCATTGGCTAGCGCAAGTCTAAGCTCATCTGAGAGACCATAGGCGTCTCCTATGATGTTTCCAGCGTTCCAGACATCACCTGCGCCTGTAACCCTCAAAACTGGAACTTTGAAAGCTGGGACAATTGTTTCACCCTTTCTTGTGAAGGTTGCTGAGAAACTTGTGGTGTGCAAGTCAACCCTTGTTGACAAGCGTGATGCTAAGATCCTGGCGGATTCCTTTGCTAAATCAAGCTTTAACCCTTTTTTAGGCTTCTCAATTTTTTCGCTTAGCTGTGATGCGTAGCAAATTGCTTCATTTTGATTGACGCTTAGAATGTCAACATATTTACTCTGCAAGACATTCTTCAGAAGTTTCGGGATTTTCTCCTCGTTAGGTGTTGGGTCGGCTGTGTCATAATATGTTTTGCCTTTACCCCTAGTTTTTGCGTGGCGGAAAACAATCTCAGCTAATTCTGTTCCGAAATGTCTTGTTCCAGCCCAATTGAAAACGCATACGTAGTCTGCGTTTTCTATAGCTTCAAAATCTTTGTCATTTAGGTGTTGGGGTCCAAAGTCGGCTAGTGCACCGACATCTCTAAGCATGACGTTGGCTTTTCCCTTTTTGTTTTCAAGTTCTATTGCTGTTGTTATTGATGCTTTGTCAAAGATTTTTACGTGGGACAGGTCAACTTTGGATGAATTGAGGTGGAATCTGATTAGTCTTAGTCCCAGTGTGTTTGTGCAAACTATGGGTGTAACCTTCACTTTCAAGGTAGCTAGTGCAGATGCTGTGTTTACTGCGTTTCCTCCCCTGAGCTCTAATTGTTCTATCCCGTCTATGCTGCCGCCCTTGCGGTTCACCACTTCTTGAAGCATTTTGGAAAAATTTTTGCTGTCGCAGTTTAGGCTTATTAGGCGGTCGAGGAAAAAATCAGGCATGACAACTACATCGGGTTCTCCGATTTCACTTTCCAGAAATCCCTGCAGCTCCTTGAGGTAGTCAAACAACTATTGTGCACCTGAGACAAGGTGGTTGACGGAATCAAATAACTTTTTTCATTATACTTTTCAATTATCCTAGCAGAAGACTAATGCAGATCCAGACTATATCGCCAAAGAGTAAGGCGGTGATTAGACCTGCTGTGATGAAGATAAGCATGGGTAGGCCTGGAGTTGCCCAAACAGTGTTCTGGATCTTTCCATTTTCAACAGCTTGCGATAATCTTTCAACTATGACGTCTCTGCCTTCGTCTTTTGGTAGTACAATAAGCATTCTTTTAGTTCCATTCTCAGTGTTTTCTATGTCTTCAAGAGGGTATAAATGCCATTTTTTCTTCAACTTGTCGACATGAACTCTGTAGCCTGTTACTGAAACCAGAAGTTTTCTCCAGAAAGATTCTCCCTCAAGTCCCCTGTCAAAGAGTTTTTCACTGTTTTTCTGCCGCCAAAGTATGTTTCGCAGAAGCATATAGATCGCTGTTGCAGCTGCAAGCAGAACGGAGTTGCTGAAAACTGTCATCGGGAAAAAAATTTGTGAGATTGGTGAGGCTTCGAAGAAAGGCTTGATCAGTTTTTCTGGATGGAATGGTAGTGCAAGTGCTAGACACATTAGAGCCTTTGCATCTGCACCTCCGAAGCCTCCAGAATAGAAAAGTATTAGGGCGAATGCTGCTGCTAGACCGAAGCACATCCCGTAAAAAGGAAGTTGTGAAATCTCATAAATGTAAATTTCAAGAAGAGTTAGCGCAAGAGCGATTGGTGCGAACGCCATCCAAACAGTGTTGCTTACCTCTCGGGTTTTATAGTCGCTCCAAGATGCATAAATGAGGAAGAGTAAAGCTATGCTTGTTCTTGCGGCATCGAATATTATTTGCATGGTAAACACCAATAACTGTTAAGAACTGCTTGCCTTACTAATATAAGCGTTGAATGGGTTACCAGTGTTTTCCAGTCTTGAATTGCGAAGGAGGGAGAGGGAAGGGAGTGCTATGCTGCTGGTGCTTGTTCTGGGAATTCTAGGGCTTGCCCGCTTGAAGATAGGATTCTGAAGTAGTATGCTGTACCGGCTGTCCAGTTGTAGTATATGGTTACTGTTTCAATGGAACCTGCGGTAAGTGATAATGGTAATGTTTGGGTTGGTGTTTGCTCTGTTTGGTTTCCTAGAGAGGTTCCCACGTATATTTTAGCGATTTTTGTGTCTGAGGTTCCTCTGTTCCCTACGTCAATGTCTATTTTGTAGGTGCTGCCTTCAGTGTAAAACCTGCAGTTTGCTTTGTACATCATCACACCTGCTTGTTGTCCTGCGCTGCTCATGTATGTCATTATCCATGCGTATGTGACGACTATGGCAGCAACTGCTATGACGATTAATAGTAACGTTGCAAGTATTGGTGATATGGCTTTTCTAGATCTTAACACGTTTTTTGTCAATATGTTTTCACCTTTTGTTGTGTAGGAAATCTTCGGATTGGTTATTTAACTTGTATGAACTTGAAATCTACATTTTGGATAAACATGTTCTAGTTTCCAGTGGTTACTGCTATTGTAGGTGGGTACTCGACGGTTATCCATAAACCTGTTGTTCCACCATTATCGGGGTATATGGGATTATCTCCATCGAAGGTTGCAACTGCACCGCACCATATTACATCAAGAGCGTGGGTGAAGGAGACCGTGGTTAGTGATGACGCTGGTTTAACTTCGATTGTTACTGTTTGATCGTTGCCACTATATGAATCATCTATGTCAATACCGCCTGTTTTGTCGCCAGCAATTTCATCTAAGACGTAGAGTTGTAGGTTTTGTTGCGTGTTCATCATGACTCCGAATCCGTGGTTGTTTTCTATTAATTCGCTCCAATGATGTGCCCACCCATTTTCGAAGTTGTCAGAGAAATTGTGGAAGAAGCCTTCATTGTATGATATTAGTGGTGATCCCGCTAATGTTCCGTTTTCTGTTCTGATTTCACTCCATTCTGAGCCCCACTTGTCCTTTGAGATTGTTGTTTGCAGTTGTATGAGAGATAGATCCGAAATGCTTCTGCTTTGTTGTGATTCTACAAACATCAGTCTTAACCGGTACGTGTAATATGTCGCATTTGCTGGCAACGTCAATACTATGTGTGCATAAAGGTTTGGGCAATTGTTGGCGCCGCCACTCCATTCAGCTTCTTGATGAATTAAGTCTATCACAATTCCATGGTGAATT
>SOJA01000178.1 GCA_004376975.1 Candidatus Bathyarchaeota archaeon | reverse complement strand
ACGTAACTGAGCCTTTCGGTAACCTATACGGTTTCGACGTTAAATTCGCTTGGAATCCAGCAATCATAGAGTACGTCAGCCACACAATAACTGTCCCCGTAGAAGTGTATCCAGACGGCGTGCTTCATGAGCCAATTCTGCCAATTATGGAAACTGTTGAGAGCAATCATGTGTGGTTTGCGTACGCGTCAATGCAGCCAGCAGAGCCTTTCAACAACCCTAACGCGTCAAACTCCATCTTCCTCATAACCTTCAAAGTAGTAGGTGAAGGAACCTCTGAACTAAGATTTACCCAGTTATCTCTTGCTAATGATGATGCACAACCAATAGTTCACACTTGCATTGATGGCTTAGTTACAGCTGGCCCTCCAACAGGTCATGATGTAGCTGTACTTAATGTTTCAAGCTGCGCAGACACTGTGTACACTGGAAGAACCATGAACATCACCGTGTTGGCTGCGAACGAGGGAATTGCAACTGAAACCTTCAACATCACACTATACGCTAACTCCACCGCAATAGGCGTTCAAACAATCACTCTTCATCGAGGAGAAAACACTACCCTCACGTTCAGCTGGAACACTACAGGACTAACTCCACGCAGCAACTTCACAATATTAGCTAAAGCCAGCCAAGTACCCTTCGAAACAAACATCATAAACAACATTTGCTTCGATGGATGGATCAGAATCAAAATGCTCGGCGACCTCAACGGAGACAACATCATCAACATCTACGACATTGTGCTAGCCGCAGTAGCCTATAACTCTCGACCAGGAGATCCAAACTGGAATCCAGAAGCAGACGTAGCCCAACCCTACCAACACATCAACATATTTGACATAGTCACCATCTCCTCAAAATACGGCCAAACCCCATAAAAAACCACACAAAACATCCATCATTGTGGTTGAAAGCAGCGTTTGGCCATCCGTTAATACGTCAGTTCTTGCTACATGAAATTGAACGATTGCCTTATCAGCTAGAAATATGTATAAGGCTTGTTTTATTTCATGATTATTGTTTTATCTTTGTAGAGGATTTTGATTCCTTCAGAATCAGTTGTGTGTCCTATTTTTTCCGGGTGCGTTCCAGTTTTCTCTAAGATATGTATTGCTTTGTCTTCATCTTTCTTGTCTACTATTATTGCGAATCCCCATCCCATGTTGAAGGTCTTAAGCATTTCCTTATCCGTTATTGTTCCTCCTAGTTTAGAAGCTGTTTCTTGAATCAGCTTGAAAATTGGTTGCGGTTTAAAATTGTTGAATTCAAATCCTATGCCTTCAGAGAACCTTGTCAAGCGGTTGAATTTCAAGTAGCCATCACCAGTTATGTGTATTGCTGCTTTCACTTTAACCTCTTCTGCAACTTTGAGCAATGGCCTGACGTATATTCTGGTTGGTTCTAAGACCTCATACATTATTTCTCTGTCAAATCCCTCTGGAATTTCGTGAGCATCGTACCTTCCACCCCACTGCTTAAACAGAATTTTTCGTGCTAACGATACACCGTTGCTGTGAATTCCGGAGCTTCGGAAACCTATGATGACGTCGCCGGATTTTATGTTTCTCCCGGAAATTATGTTATTCTTCGAAACTTCTCCTACAGCAGCAGCAATCATGTCAAAGCCTTTTCCTTCAGCCAAACCTCTTATCAATTCAGCTACGTCGCCTATTTCCCCACCTGGCACGGCACATTCAGCTTCGACTGCGCCCTTGGTTATGCCTTTCATCCACTCTCTAACTAAATCAGGATCTGAAACCTGTGCATGAATGTTATCCACAACTGCTAACGGTTTCGCCCCAGAACGTATAACATCATTAACAGCCATAGCAACACCGTCAATTCCAATAGTGTCGTATGTCTCGGCTAACTGGGCAACAAGAACCTTTGTGCCAACACCTTCAATAACCAGGTCAAGGTAGCAGTTTTCTCCGAAAGGGAAAATGTTTCCATAGGGAAGCTTAACAACTTTACCATAATGGCTAAACCTATAGGTGTCCTCCAAAAGTTTCAAACACGTTTTAGATCTAGCTCTCAACTCTCTGTCAACGCCAGCATCAGCGTAAGTGATGTTTTTAACCAATAATTTTTCCCTCAACTTGTTGTTGATAATGCTTGTTTACATAGGTGTGTGCAGTGGTTTTTAGGGATTATGGAAATAACAGTTTTGTTTCTCGCCTACAGCATACAGAATTACTAGAATACTGAAAAACAGAGTAATCCGGTCTTATCCTTTTTGTAAGGGAGCTGTAGAAGCGGAAGCTGAACAGTTTGCTTATGACACCATTCAGTGCCAAGAGAACGGGTTATCTTGTTGGAGTTTTGATCTCTGCCTTGGATATCATATGTATTCAGACAGATAGAATGACAAGATTTCGGCATTTTAGTAACTGTTGGGGAATCAAGTAAATGGCACGGAAGCACTTAGACAATGCAAATCATTAACCTAAATTATATACAAACGGAAAAGCACTCATATGATCTAACCAGTTGCGGCTTCCTTGTGGTGTCTGAGAGACAGGTATGGTTTGGCAGTGGGAAAGACCTTTCATTTAAGTTAGTCAAAGTACAAAAAATCTGTAAGTTAGGATGAGAAGGCGTTCTTGTTTGTCGCGAGTTCTTTTCCTTTTTTATACGCCTTTATATTTATATTAACATATTTTTCTGGAAAAGTATTGCTTATCACTTTTTCCATGTATTCTTCATTTACTATGCCTGTCATTTTGACTAAAGCGCCAAGCATTATCATGTTAGCATAGAGTTTTTCTCCAAGCATTTTCTTTGATGTTTCAGTAGCCGGAATCTTGATGACTCTTGCATTAGTTTTCGGCACACTCTTTACCGTGGTGCTGTCAATCAGAAGTAAGCCTTCTTCCTTCAAGGCTTTGATGTTTTTCTCAACTGCTTCTTGGCTCATTGCAATGAGTATGTCACACTTTGTGACTATTGGAAAACCGATTTTGCTGTCTGATATCATTACCTCGCTTTTAGCTGCACTTCCTCTAGCTTCAGCGCCATAACTTTGTGTTTGCACAGCATTTTTCCCAGAGTATACAGCGGCTTTTCCCAGGATCTGCCCAGCTAAAACCACTCCTTGCCCTCCGAGTCCGCTTATTCTTATCTCAACCTTATCTGGCATTCATCTGCGCCTCCTTTATCATTGCATAAACGTTTTCAATAATTGTTGGACGCCTCTTTTGCACGAATTCACCAATAACTATTCTTGTTCCGATCTCTTTTTCGCTCATTTTTTCCGCTTGCTGAACTGGAATAGCATTTTCTTTGAACCATTTCAGCATTTCTCCAACATTCTTGAATCCAGCTCTTCTTCCATAGGCTGTCAGACATTGACTCATAACTTCAATGAATCTGAAACCTTTCATCGATAGGGCTTTCTTAATTGAATCTTCAAGTTCACTAGGGTGCGCTGTTGTCCAACGTGCAGAATAGCATGCCCCTGCTGCAACAGCTAATCTTGCAGCATCTAACGGTTGTTCAAAGCTTCCATAAGGCGTTGTTGTTGTTTTCGTCATAAATGGAGTAGTAGGCGCAACTTGTCCTCCAGTCATCCCGTAAATCATGTTGTTAATCATTATGACAAGTATGTCCAGATTTCTCCTAGCTGCATGTATGAAGTGGCTCATACCTATTCCTACTATGTCTCCATCCCCCCCGAAGACTACAACATTGAGGTTTGGACGAAGAAGTTTTATGCCTGTTGCAACAGGTATGCTTCTGCCATGGGGTGTGTGCACTGAATCCGCTATGAAATAGGGTGAGGAAATCCATGACGAGCATCCTATACCGCTGCAGAAGATAAATTTGCTCAGGTCTTCATGGCTTAACTTGTGGACAGCCCTCAAAAAAGTGTTCATAATTGTAAATATTCCACAGCCTGGACAGAACGGCAATTTCAAATCTCTCAGATATTTTTTGACAGAGAATTCTTCACTCATTTTTTCTCCGTCTCCTTAAGGATTTTATTCAGTAATTCTTCCGGGGTAATCAGTTCTCCGCCGCCGATTTTGTTTAGAGGAATAACTTTCGCTAATCCGTTTGCTGCTCTATCCACTTCATAGTAAATTTGTCCTAAATTCAGTTCTGGAACAATTATTTTTTCAGCTTTTTCAGCCATTTTTCTAATCATTCTGTCTGGGAATGGCCAGAGAGTTTTCAATCTAATATAGCCCATCTTGATTCCCTTGGCTTCCGCTTTTTCAACTGCTTCGTCAACTGCCCGGGATGTGCAGCCGTAGGAGACAATGCCTATTCGGCAGTCTTCAGCGCTGTATTTTTCAGAATCTGAAATCTCTTCCGTGTGATTCCGTATTTTATTGTTAAGTCTCTCTATGAGTTTTCTATGCACGATTGGGTCAGACGTGAATCTTATGCCGTATTCATCATGCGTTGAACCAGTCACTGCAACGTTAAATCCTTCGCTTACAGCAGGCATGGGAGGAGTCTCTGCCATACCGAAGAAAGCCGTTTCTCCAGCTTTCGGTTTCTTACGGTTGATTATTTTCACGGTGTCCAAAGGTGGCACTGTAATCTGTTCTCTCATATGTATGATTGTTTCATCTGAGAGAAGTATGACTGGTGTACGATATTTTTCAGCCAGGTTGAACGCTCTAACTGTAAGCGTGAACATTTCCTGAACGGAATTTGGCGATAAGACTATTGCCGAGTAGTCTCCATGGGTTCCCCAGCGGGACTGCATCACATCACCTTGTCCACATTTAGTAGCTTGCCCAGTGCTTGGTCCAGCTCTTTGCGCATCAACTATCACGCATGGCGTTTCAGTCATGAAAGCATATCCTATGAACTCCTGCATCAAGCTGAATCCTGGTCCGGAAGTTGCGGTCATGGCTTTTGCTCCAGCCCAGCTTGCACCTATAATTGCACCTATAGAAGCCAGTTCATCCTCCATTTGGATGGCTATTCCGCCAATTCGAGGCAACCGTTTCGCCATGTGTTCAGAGATCTCGCTTGCAGGTGTTATTGGGTATCCAGCGAAAAATCGGCAGCCAGCAGCTAAGGCTCCTTCAACACATGCCTCGTTTCCCTGCCAAAAAAACATGTTTGATTCATCAGCTTTCATTTGTATTGTTCTCCTTGTAGTTTAGAAGTGAATGTGCATTTCATTAGAATTAATCTTTTGCTGTAGAATTATTTTTTGAACCTTTGATGCTAGAAGGTTTTGCCTGACACGTGTCTACTCGCAAAAGTGAATTTGGAGGCTAGGAATTGGAAAGAGCTAGGGGGATCATGGTTGACTATGCTCCGCGCTGAGCAATATAGCTGGAATATCTGAAGAATGTGTGTAGCCTGGGGGGAGCTAGATCCGGATTCACGTGTAACATACGGCTGATATGACACGTGTACAACAAAGGTGAGGCAAGTGTGTAAATCGTCTTAAAGGCGATAGCAAATTTAAAAGTGAACTTTTTCAATGTATTTGTGTTATTGATGCGGTCGTAGTCTAGCTTGGTTAGGACATCGGCTTCCCAAGCCGACGACCCGGGTTCAAATCCCGGCGGCCGCACCACTCTAGAAGCGAATACGTACAATTGCGACACTCTATTTCCCCCTTTTTTCATGTTACCTATACCTAGCCTAATTAGAAGATGAAAAGCGTAAACTGTGACAAAAGAAGATTAGTAGCGCGCGCATTCAACAGGTATTCTGCTCAGTTATTATAACTTGTGGAAAAACAGCGCGTGTATGTGACCTGTCTGTATTGCCTTGTGTCTAGTATGGACCAACCCCCCACTGGAGATATCTCCCGCATTCTCCCATTTTTTTGATTTCAAATGCAATGTAGGCGCATTAATGACAACACATTTATTGTTCTGTGTGGAGAGTGAAGCCATGGGCACCGTTAATATTTCA
>SOJA01000065.1 GCA_004376975.1 Candidatus Bathyarchaeota archaeon | reverse complement strand
GAAACTGCGATTTTCACTTCTTTCTCTCCATTATGCAAGTTTTGTATGCGAATAAGCACAAAACTGCCTATTACGTTTTCTGAAGCGCTTGAATCCTTATGGGAAAAGGTCCTTTTGTCTTGGTCTTATTAACTATGACTATTTATTTAAGGTATCAATTCGAGTGTCTTGTTTGAACTAAAATTGTTGAAGCTTCAAACATCAGAAGCTTTGTTCATTTTTGCTGTAATCATCGTAGTGGTCCTAGTGAGGCCGGATATCCTTCGTAATTTATTATAGATGAAAAGGGTTAGTTCTTGAATTGATTCAGTTTCCGTCTTAACTATTATGTCATATTTCCCATATACAGGTGTGACTTCCTTTACAAACTGTAGTTCATTTATGTTGTTTATTAACTCCTTGGTTTTACGGTGTTCCATTCGAATAAGAGTATATGCGATAACTCCCAAGGCTCATCTTTCCCTTAGCCGTTAGAGCAATGGTCTGAAGGAAATTAGCACGTGGAGGGCTAGTGCACGCAGTAAATCTCTTTGAGTGACTATTCCGATAAGTTCACCTTTCTCTATTATAGGCAAATGTCGGACATTGTTTTTTTGCATTATCCTTATGGCGTTGGTTATCAGCATTTTTGCGTTGATAGTTATTAGGGGCTTACTCATAATATCCTTCATTTTCACCTTAGCTGCGTCTAAGCCCTTTGTTACTACTCTTTGAAGTATGTCTCTTTCAGTTGCTATACCTACTGGTTTTCCATCATCCATAATTACAATGCAACCTATCTTTTTTTCGCTCATGAGTGTTGCAGCCTCAAGGACAAAACTGCCTCTATCAATTGTTATGACTGGTTTTGTCATGACGCCTTTTGCGATTGAAGGAGGCTCTTTATCTTCTAACACATTAACACCTCTATGTGAGTGATTTGCTAATCCTCGTCTGGAACTTCCATAGTGATGAGTGTCGTCGAGCCATCTACGCCCTTTATTGTTCTTATTGTGTCAAAGATGAAGGAGTCCAAAGCATCTAACGTTTCTATTTCTACTTTGATGAGCATGTCATATTCTCCGTAAACTGTTTCCAGTGTTCTTACTTGAGAGAGCTTCTTAACATTGCGTAGCACGCTTCTGTCCATGCCTGGCTTGATTCTCAGCAGAATGTAGACTGTAATCATGTCCTTTTTTCACCTACTGCTTCTTTGAAGTGTGGAAATACTTCTGAAGCTATCATGTTAATTGATTTTCGCATATTTGGACCTATTGGGGAACCAACAACTATCTGGTTAACTCCAAGTTCTACAAGTTTACCGATTTTTCCTATACATATCTCTGGAGCGCCGCAAATTGAAAAAGCTTCTGCCATATTATCATCCACGGAAGAGAATGCTTCCTTCCATAGACCATGCACTATAGCGTTTCGAATCTTGCTTGCAAGCTCAACTGGAATTCCATGTCGTTTCAATATTATTTCTGGAGAACCAGCAACAATATAAGCTACAACGGGGACGACAGCCTTAAACGCTTTGTCATAATTAGATGCTATAGAAAAAGATGTGTAAGCAACGATGTTTAAGTCTTCAAACTTTTTGCCAACTTTCTCTGCACCTTGACGGATAAACTTCATGGCGTTTTCAACGTCCTTGGGATGCGAAGCATTGATTAAAACACCATCACCTATTTCAGCTGCCAGCGTTAGCATTTTGGGACCTTGGGCACCGATGAATATAGGAATGGGATTAGCTATCTTAAAATTCAGTTTTGTTCCCGAAACCTTGAAAATTGTCCCTTGCATTTCTAAAGCTCTTCCGGAAGTAATTTCGCGGATAATACGTACAGACTCCCGTATTGTGGATAACGGTTTTCTTTGTTCTAAGTTAACCATCTGCAAAGTAGTCTTGTCTCCAGCCCCAAGTCCGCAAACAACTCTACCAGGTGCTATTTCATCAAGAGTAGCTACTGCTTGAGCAGTTACCACTGGATGGACAAGGTAAGGGTTTGTGACTCCGGGGCCAAATTTTATTCTTTCAGTGTACGCCGATGCTATAGCTAAGGAAACATACACATTTCTGTTATTAAAGTGATCAGTAATCCATAGGTAATCAAATCCGATTTTTTCTGCTTGAATTGCGTAGAAGGTAGTTTTCCAATAAAGGTCTCTGGGAACAAACTCTATTCCAAACTCGACCATACTAACACATCCGTTGTTGCTAGAGAGTAAAGATTTCTTTTCCTTTAAGATTTTATGAAAAAGAAGTGGGGTATTAGCAGTTTGTCTTTTGCTCCTACGATGTTTCTTTCAGCATCACTACTATTTCTGATAGCCCTAACTCTTTCATCAAACTGACTGTTTTCTCAGGCTCTAAAATCATAGAAGCTTCAAGAAGACGGTGTAATCCAACCTCTGTGGCAAGTTGATCTCTTTGCCAATAGTAAAGAATCGTTTTTGCAAGGTCGCTTGGCATTTTGCTGGCATTTCGTGAGCCCAGAGTTATGTCTATTAACTTTTCAGATGCTTCATCCCACAAAGATGCAGGAATATTTCGTGCGATTTTCTCAAGAGTCATATTCAAACACCTTAGAATGGTGCCTACTTCTATATATTGCGTTTGTCGCAAAATAAGCTTTACTGTAATGATTTTCGTCATAAGAATGTTCAGAAGCTGCTAAGAATAGTCTATAATCGTATGTTTTTCACATAAAATGAGTGAAATTCCGAGACATTATCGACAATTGTGCTATACAGTTTCGCCAGTTTTGGATGAAAAAAATACGAAAGACGTATAAATGAGATATGCAGTTACCTAAATTCAGCATATTGGTGACGAAAATTGGTATTTCTCGACATACTTGACATGAAAATAATTAAAGCGCTCCAGACAGATGGCAGAAAGCCCATAGTTAAGCTAGCTAGAGAAGTCGGTGCAAACGAAGCCACCATTAGAAGGCGAATAGATAAACTTTCGAGAGAGGGAATCATTGAAAGATTCACGGTTGTTCTAAACTATCAGAAACTGGGACGTGTCATAAAGGCATTCATCGGATTAAGGGTTCAACCAGCCAAACTCAGAGAAATCGTTGACCATCTTTCAAAGAATCCGGACATCCAAGTATTATATAGAACAAGCGGAGATACAGATATCTTTGCCGAAGTTATTTTTGAAAAAATGGAAGATCTTAACGAGTTTCTTGAAGAGGAGTTAAGACTTGAGGGAATCCTAGGAACCATCGTCACAATCGTAATAGGGCCTTACAAAAGGTGCCCATGGACAGGACTCTAGAACTCACCCATATGCTTTTCCTTTTTTGGCTATGAATATGTTTATGTTTGGAATCTTTGATGGATATCTCTCAAACTGAAAGCCGAACATTCCCTCAAAATAACCTTGCAAATATGGTACTGGAAGTGAACAGAATTCCACCTTTACTTCGTTTCGAAGCTTTGAGAATTTACCCCAACCCATAATCTCAAGTTCTCTTAGCACAACCGGCCAGTTTTGCGTGTTCGTAAAATCTACGCCCCTAAAAAATGGATTTGTAAGTTTTCTTCTAAAAGCACTTGCTTTTGCAGCATCAAAAATTTCACGATTTGATAGTCCATGAAATAGGTCAGCAAGCATGGAGGTATCCATGATTAGAACTCTGCCTCCGCCCATGCGATATATGTAAGGAAGCCAGTCATGCATTCCAAGTCTTTTGTAAAACTCTAGAGCGTTGCTTAGAGCTTCTTCTTTGCTTTTTATGAAACGGGATTTCTCAAGAAAAGTCAGATAATTATGGAGATCATCAGAAATTTTTATCACTACTTCTTTCAACGCATCTTCCTCACGTAGTTTTAGGTCATCAAAATGTTTCAAACTTGAACTTATAGATTATTCTCTTTTTCTAAGAGACTGACCGTGAGACGTGTCAAGTAGCCAGTTGAATAGACGTTCTGCCTACATCAGAAAAAGAGAGCGAAACTCGCTAGACTCAAAAGAAACAAGAAGAAATTTAGGATAGTTTCAATATCGCTTTCTTGGTGTCTTCGTCAACCGGTTCCATCTTGAAACCTTTCTTAGTGCATAAATGAATCATCTTGAGGTTCCTTGATAAGACATCACCACTAATTGTCTTCAGCCCCATGTCTCTGCCGATCTCGATGATGTTATCAACGAGCTTTGATCCGAGCCCGAATCCCTGCCATTGGTCTCCTACAACAACAGCGAACTCTCCTCGTTTTCGACCAGGCTCCAAGATAAGTCTTGAAGCACCAATAATCCTCTTCTTGTCTTCTTTCTCCTCTGCGATTATGGCGATTTCTCGATCATAGTCTATGTTGCAGTATCTAGTCAAAGTTTCATGAGACATATCCTTAATCACTTGAAAGAACCGAAAGCGCATCGTCTGCTCCGAAAAGGATTGAAATAATTCAAAGAGAAGAGTTTCGTCTTCAGGTTTTATGGGACGGAGAGCAACAGATATTCCGTTCTTCAACTTCCACCGAGTAACATATTTCGTGGGATAGGGAGCAACCACCAGATATTTATGATGCTGCTTTTTTTGCAGTTTTCTCTTGGTTTCTAATGAAATACGAGCGTCCACAGCTACAGCATCACTTTCGCTGACTATGATAGGATTTATGTCTATTTCTTTTATTTCGGGAAAATCTATTACAAGTTGCGAAAACCTTACCAAGATCTCTTCAAGATTAGCGTTAACAGAACAACCACTTGACCTCAAAAACTTGTAAACAGCAGCTTGCTCCATAAGTCGCCTGGCAAGCACCTGATTTAATGGTGGAAATCCTACGCTTACGTCTTCTAATAACTCGACAGCAGTCCCTCCCATACCAAACGCAATGACTGAACCAAAGTGAGGGTCTTTCTTAGAGCCAACAAAGATTTCGCACATTTTCTTCTGGATCATAGGCTGAACAGCAACCCCCTGAATTTTTGCTCTAGGCTTGTATTTTCTAACTCTTTCAACCAACTCCTTAAAGGACGCTTGCACGTGTTCAGGTGACCACACATTCAAAACGATTCCTTCGACTTTAGATTTGTGAGTTATCTGTGGCGACAGTATCTTCAGAACGACAGGGTATCCCAATTCAGAGGCTGCGGCTGATGCTTCTTTAGGGGTTTTGGCGACTAGGGTTTTTATTGTCGGAATCTTGTACGATTCTAGAAGACTCAGGGACTCAGGCAGACTTAGGACTCTCCGTCCTTCCTCAGCTGCTTTTCTTAAGACTTCTTTGAGAAATGTGGGGACGGAGAATTCTACGGAGAGCTCTTCGGGAGTCTCGTACAGGAGCTCCAAATTTCTGGTGTAACTATACATATACATGAAAGTGGAAACAGCTTGCTCCGGTGTCGTGAATGCTAGAATACCATTTTTCCTCAGTATTCTTCTAGCCTTCCAGCAGTTGTCCTCACCCATCAAAGATGTGAGAATGGGTTTTGTGGTCTTTCCTGAAAGTTCTACAATCATTCTCGCTGTTTCAACTGGACCTGCTGCTCCTTGAGGCGTGTATATTATCAAGAATCCATCGCTATTGGGGTCTTTGAAGCAGATTTCCGTAACCTTCTGGAATCTATCTAAAGTTGCTTCCTCTAAGATGTCGATGGGATTTAAGATGCTGCAGTAAGAAGGCAAAATGCTCTTTAATGCTTGAATCGTTTTGCTACTTAAGTGCGAAAGCTTTCCACCCTTGGCAATAAGGAAGTCAGTAGCCATAATTCCAGGTCCGCCAGCGTTGGTGATTATGGTGAGGTTTGGACTTTTAGGGTTAGGTTGCATCGCTAAAGCTTCTGCACAGTTAAAAAGATCATCTATTGCTTCAACACGAACGACTCCAGCGCGTCTAAAAGCAGCGTCGTAAACAGCGTCCTCTCCGCACAGGGCACCAGTATGACACAATGCTGCCTCTGCACTTTCACGAAA
>SOJA01000038.1 GCA_004376975.1 Candidatus Bathyarchaeota archaeon | reverse complement strand
TGTGGAGTCTTCCGAATCCGCCGGTAGTCAGTACTGTGGATTTTGCTTTTGCAACGTAGTATTCTTGTGTTTCCATGTTGTATAAGACGGCTCCAGCAACTTGCTTATTTTCATCTGTAAGGAGATCCACGGTAGAGGTAAATTCCAAGACCTGAATGTTTTTGTTAATAATTTCATCTTTAAGATTTCTTACAATTTCTAAACCAGTATAGTCTCTTGCGGAATGCATTCTTTTTCTACACGTTCCTCCCCCGTGTATCGTAATCATCGTTCCGTCTGTCTCTTTATCATATATGACTCCAAGTTCTTCATGCCATTTTATCATTTGTGGAGCATCTAGTACAAGTCTTCTAGCGAGTTCCCGGTCGTTAGCGAAATGTCCACCACCTATAACGTCAAGGTAATGAAGCGCTGGGCTGTCATTAGATTTGTCTGCAGCTTGAATCCCTCCTTGAGACATTATAGAATTAGAATCACCAAGTCTTAGCTTCTGTACAATAATTATGTTTTCAGCATCTATCCCGCTGTAATTCGCCCATAAGGCAGCTGTCATTCCTGCTCCTCCGCCGCCGATGATGAGAACGTCAACGTCAAAATCTACTTTCGATAGATCTATGTCTTCAGGTTCTACTAGTGGGTGCGATTCAAGCAAGTCTACAACTTCATGAGGCATCCGATCTCCTTTGTTATGTCCAACCTTAACAGGTCTTTTTGCTTCTTCCTTGTAGTCCGGATGGAACTTTTTCAGTATTTCCTCTCTTTCTTCAAGTCTCATGAGTGGGAACGTCTCTTTTAATCTCTTGTCTCTAGTTTTCTCAACAGCTTCTATGTGTTCACGCATATATTCCGGATATCCTCTCACAATCTTTAACTTGCTCATTATGGCTCAATCTCCCTTTTTTCATATATTTCCTTAATTCTATCTACACTTGTTTCCATAAGCTTCTGAATTTCTTCATCAAATTTGCCTGACTCTATTTCCTTTATTCTTTCTTCAACGTGATTTGCTTTCGGTATAACGTATTTGCCGTAAAGCCGTCTTGCAAGCAACGCTATGTTGTAGGGTACGATTTCTGTGGGGCATCTTATAGCGCATAGTCCGCATGTGAGGCAGTCGAAGGAGAGAGTTGCTGCTTCTTGAAAGTCACCTCTCAAAGCAGCTTGAACGTAGTTCATCACCTCTAAGTCTTGTGGACATGCTTTGGTGCAGGTGTTACAACTAACGCATTTTGCGATTTCTGGATAGTACTCTAGAATCACATTTGGTGATGGGCTTAACTCTTCTAGATTGTAAACTGGTTTTTCTGCAGGTGTAAATGGAATTTGGCTTATGTACATTCCGTCTTCAACTGTTTCTTGGCAGGCTAAAGCCATTTTCAACTTGTAGTCTCCCTTCACTCTGTAAACTGTGGCGCATGCTCCGCAGAAACCTCCTCGGCAACCACAGCTTCTCACAAACCTATAGCCTGCATATTCCATGGCTTTCATGATGGTTAAGCCAGCTTGAACTTTATACTCGCGTCCCATAACGTACACTCTAACTTCCTTTTCACCTTGTTTGACTTCACTCATTTTTTCACACCAAATTTGAATAATTATGAGGAGATAGCACTTTTTTCAGCCTTCTAATAAAGATTTTTAGTTTTAAGTAACGGTTTCGGATCAACATAGTGTAAATCAAGGTCAACACCATAAAACTGCTTATCCAGTCCGAAGGCAATTGCCACGAGCTGCGTATAATACATTACTGGTATTTCCTGCAGGTCTCTATGGAGTTTTCTAGCTTCTTTTTGTCTGAAATCCAAATTGAAAGTGCAAAGTGGGCAACACGTAACGATGATTTCTGCACCGTTTCTTAATGGATAGATCAGATTGTCGTAGGTTAGCTTTGCAACTATGTCTTTTCTGTCAACTGTATGATAGCTCCCGCAACATTGTGATCTGTTCGGATTAGTAATCACTTCGGCCCCAACAGCTTCTAAGATATTTTCCAAGATTGTCGGGTTTCCCGGGTCATCTATGCCTATTTCTCTCGGTCTTAGAGCGAGGCAGCCGTAGTAGGGTGCAACCTTCAAGTCTTTCAACGATTTTTTAACTTCTTTAGCTATTCTGTCATATCCTATGATGTCTCTTAGAACTTCTAAGAAGTCAAGAGCTTCTATTTTGCCTTTGTAGCCTTCTTTAACTCCGCCAGCGAAGTCTTTTTCCCCTTCAAAATAAGTGTTTATTTTCTCCAGTTTTTCTGTATCTTTGACAAATAGGTTTGCTTCTTTAAGAGTGTGGTAGCACATGGAACAGAATGTGACGACGCGTTTTTCATCTTTCACGATTCCAGCTTCGTTCATTTCTTGAACATGAATGAGATTTCTTAAGGGAGCCAAATGCCGCATTAAATCGTCAGTTACTAGAGACGGAAAAACACCGCAGCAGTTCCATTTCGGTAGTTCAACCAGTTCTATCCCTAATTTTTCGGCAACTGCCATACCTGAAATCGCGTAGTTTCTGGCTGTTGTTTGTACAGCACAACCTGGATAGTAAGGTATTTTGATCACTTGTACACCTTCTAAGCTGTTGTTTTTCGGAAATTACTAACCAAGGCGATTGGTGGAAGTATTTTCAATTCTTCTTTTGAGATTTCGCTGATGGAGATTTTATCTTGGTCTCTTCGCAGCCTTATCTGCCTTAAGGTTTCCATGATTTTTGTTATGTTGATTTTTCTTGGGCATATTGCTTGGCAGGCAAAGCATGTACTGCAAATCCAGAAGGTGTTTGATTCAAAGATTCTTTCTATATCACTTATCTGAACAAGTCTGATTATTTGAGTTGGAGATAAATCCATGGCGGATCTTACAGGGCATGAGCCACTACATAGGCCGCACTGGTAGCATGAGCGTACATCTTCGCCGCTTATGCTTATGACTTCTTCCGCAAGGTTCATTAACTGCCTTCCTAGTAGTTAGGAAACTGAATAATCAAACATTTTAAGTTTATCGTTCAAAAAGCCTCAGTTTTTAATAGAAAGATTATATAACACGGACTAACTCAACATCTTTTACCACCAGCAAAATCTCCAAATTGATGGATGTGAGGGTATTTGGAAAGTGCCAAACGCATCGGCGTCTACATTTGTCATTGCGGAGGTAACATAAGCGATACTGTGAACGTTGAAAAGGTCAAAGAGGTTTTATCCGAACTTGAAGGCGTGAAGATCGTTGAAACTGTGGATTATCTCTGCAGCACTCAGGGACAAAGTAAGATTAAAAGCGGGATAGAAGAGTATGGAATCAACCGTATTGTTGTTGCCGCATGCTCTCCACAGATACACTTGGAAACTTTTAGAAGAGCTGTTTCAGAGGCTGGTTTAAACCCCTATCTTCTTGAAATGGCAAACATACGTGAGCACTGCAGCTGGGTTCATGACAATATTGAGGAAGCCACAGCGAAAGCCATAGACATTATACGCGGTGCAGTTTATCGGGCAAAGCAGTTGGAGGAACTTCATCCAATTAAGACCAAGGTGAAAAGAGAAGTTCTAGTCATTGGAGGTGGCATTACAGGTATTCAAACAGCTCTTGAAATGGCGGATAAGGGCTATCAAGTACATCTGGTGGAGCGGAGCCCATGCATAGGAGGGCATATGGCTCAGCTCAGTGAAACATTCCCAACCCTCGATTGTTCATACTGTATTTTGGCACCAAGAATGGTGAGCGTAGGGCAGCATCCTAAAGTAAAAATCTACACAATGGCTGAGCCTGTAGCTTTGAAGGGTGTTCCGGGAGACTATGTTGTCACTATAAAGGTAAAACCGCGATATGTGGAAATCGAAAAGTGCACAGGATGCGATGATTGTACAGAGGTGTGTCCAGTTGAAGTTCCAGATGAGTTCAACATGGGTTTGACATGGCGTAAAGCCATTTACATACCGTTTCCTCAAGGGGTTCCAAGAGCTTACGCCTTAGACTTGGATAACTGTTTAGGGTTAGCACCAATTGCCTGTGGAAAATGCGTTGAAGTTTGTGAACCTAAAGCCATAAACTATGACATGCAGCCTGAAGAAATTGAACTCGATGTGGGTGCAATAATTGTTGCGACAGGCTATGATCAGATAAGTCCGAACGATTTCGGCGAATACTCTTATGGGATGCATCCGGATGTTGTAACTAATCTGCAGTTTGAACGCATAATGCATCTTGGATTTCATAAGCCATCCGACGGCAAACCCCCTCGCAAAGTCGCTTTCATCTTATGTGTTGGAAGTCGTGCCCTTCAAGAAAGGGCGAAGGAATACTGTTGTAAAATAGGATGTATGATAGCTATAAAACAGGCGATTATGCTTCAGAAGGCGGTGCCGAACGTGGAATCTTGGATTTTCTACCAAGATGTACGGGCGGGTGGCAAAGGATACGAAGAATTTTACGCAAGAGCTAGGGAGCAAGGCGTAAGGTTTGTCAGGGGGCTGGCAGCTAAGGTTCTACCATCAAATGACAGTTTGGTTGTAAAAGCTGAAGACACGATTGCTGGGACAGAGATCGAAGAAAAATTCGACATGGTAGTACTCAGTATGGGTATAACCCCACAACCAGACATGGAGGAAACATCAAAGATTTTTGGCTTACACACAGGACCTGACGGCTTCTTCATGGAAAAGCACTACAAGCTCAACCCTGTGGATAGCGCCAGAGAAGGGATTTTCGTTTGCGGCTGTACCCTAGGACCGAAGGACATTCGAGAATCAGTTGAGGAAGGTATGGCTGCTGCATCCAGGGCTACGACCTTTATAGGATTAGGGGAGCTAGCTACATCACCGGAAGTACCCGTTATAGATCGTGCGAAATGCGACTTATGCGGTGAATGTGTGAGTATATGTCCAACCTCAGCCATTACAATAGCAGATTCAACAATAACCGTTACTCCGGTTGCCTGCATAAACTGTGGAGCGTGTGTTCCAGTATGTCCAAGAGAAGCCATAGATCAGAGCAACTTCACGGAAAAGCAATTGATTGCTCAAATTCAAGGCACAAGTGCGGTAGAGACAGAAGAACCGAAGATAATCGCATTTGTCGAACGTGGGACGGCTTATTCCTCTCTGGATCTGGCTGGAACTAGAAGATTAAGTTATGTGGCGAATATCAGACCGATAACTGTGCCTAGCTGCATGCGAATAGGCATAAAGCATTTGGCAAATGCGTTTGCTTATGGAGCTGATGGTGTAGTGTTTGTTGAGGGTGATGATAGTCCCTTCGCTGGAGAAAAACTGTTGAAACATGTGAGTAAACTCAAGCGAGAGTTGCGGGAACATAATGTTTCACCTCTTCGTTTGCAGTCGATGACCACGACAATACCGCAGTATGACAAAACTGTGAAGCTTTTCGAAACTGTCAGTGCAAGAATCGCGCGCTTAGGTAAAATAACGGCGGAAGAGCGTAGTAAAATAAAGGAGAAACTGGAAACTTAAGTCATGTATAAAAATCTTTACGTTTGTAAACCTTTATATCTTTGTTACTTCCCTATCCCGAAAAGATAAACTCATCCAGCTGAGATGGAAATATGAGTATCAGCAGATCGGCGGCACAAGTTGTAAAGAGGAAGAAACTTGCCGAAGTCGAATGGAAGGTTATTGAAGATTTTTGTAAAGGATGCAATTTCTGTATAGAATTCTGTCCCGTGAATGCTCTGGAGGAATCAGAAAAGCTGAACGCAAAAGGTGTTCATCCGCCGAAGCTAAAAAGTGAGGATGCATGTATTGGCTGTGGTCTCTGTGAGACAATATGCCCTGATTTTGCAATTCACTTGGACAAAAAAGAAAGTGATGAAGAGCAATGAGTATGCAGAGAGAGGTATTAACTGGGAAGCATCTAATGCAAGGAGATGTTGCATGTGCTGAAGGCGCAATAGCTGCCGGATGCAGGTTCTTTGCGGGCTACCCTATTACACCTGCAACGGAAATAGCTGAGCGAATGGCCCGAAGGATGATTGAAGTTGGCGGAATGTTTGTTCAGATGGAGGATGAGTTAGCCTCCATGGCCGCAATAATTGGTGCAAGCTGGGCTGGAGCAAAAGCCATGACCGCAACTTCCGGACCAGGATTTAGTTTAATGCAGGAAAACATCGGTTTAGCAGTTATGACTGAAACACCATGCGTCGTTGTAAACGTTATGCGAGGTGCTCCGAGCACTGGGCAACCAACTGAAGGAGCACAACAAGATGTCATGCAATCAAGATGGGGTTCTCACGGGGACTACGGAGTAATCGCTTTAGCCCCAGCTTCCGTGCAAGAAATGTTTGATTTAACCATTAGATGCTTTAACTTGGCAGAAGTTTATCGTGTCCCAACCTTTCTTTTAGCAGATGGTTTTACAGGCCACTTGTGGGAACGCGTTGTGATTCCGCCACCTGAAGAAATTGAAACTGTGCAGCGTGAGAAACCTACAGTTCCTCCAGACAAGTATATTCCATTCAAGCCTGATGAAAATTTAGTTCCTCCCATGGCATGTTTTGGGGAAGGCTATCGTGTTCATGTCACAGGACTAACCCACGATGAGTATGGGTATCCAAAAACAACTGATCCCAAGATACAACATGAACTTGTAAACAGACTCTGCAATAAGATAAATGAAAACGCTGACAAAATAATTATGACTCATGAATTCATGCTTGAAGACGCTGAAGTAGTGGTTATCGCTTATGGTATTCCTTCAAGATCCTCATTGAACGCCGTGAGAAAAGCCCGCAAAACCGGAATAAAGGCAGGTCTGCTGAGGCTTGTAACGGTTTGGCCCTTTCCCGAAAAGCAAATTGAAGAGTTATCCAACCGCGTAAAGGCAATAGTTGTTCCAGAAATGAATTGCGGACAGGTCGTAAGAGAAGTTGAAAGGGTGACCAAAGAGACACCAGTACATTTCTTATCCAAAATTGGAGGAGAACCACATAGTCCCTCTGAAATCTTCAGAGTTATAAGGAGGGCCGCAAAAGCATGACTGCCATGCAAGAATTTAAACGACGTCCACTAGCCAAATACCTTCGTGTGGAAAGGTTTCCGCACATATGGTGTGCAGGCTGCGGGGATGGAATAATCCTAAACTGTTTTGTGAAGGCCCTTGATGATTTAGGTATAGACATGGACAAGTTTGCTGTTGTTTCAGGAATAGGATGTATAGGACGAGCTGCAGGTTATATAGCCTGCGATTCTTTCCACACTACCCACGGCCGTCCCATAGCTTTGGCAACTGGAGTAAAACTTGCGAATCCGAAATTAACAGTCGCAGTTATTAGTGGTGACGGGGATCTGTTCGCAATTGGTGGAAACCATTTTATCCATGCTGCAAGACGAAATGTAGATATGACAGTGATCTGTTCAAACAACTTTAATTATGGGATGACAGGTGGCCAGTCTGGACCTACAACTACCCTGGGTTCATACACGACAACTACGCCTTACGGCAACATTGAACATCCATTCAATCTTGTCCATTTAGCAGCTGCTGCAGGCGCAGTCTACGTGGCTAGATGGACTGTGCTACACGTTAAAAGACTTACGGAATCCATTAAAAAAGCTCTGCAAAAAAAAGGCTTCAAGTTTATCGAAGTCATTTCTCCATGTCCAGAAGTTTATGGAAGACGGAACAAGCTTGGAAAAGCTGTTGATACAATGATGAAGTACAGGCAAATATCTGAGATAAGGCATGGCTATGACCCTGCAAAGGCTGAAATTACGATGGAAAAAATAGTGGTTGGTGAATTCGTTGACATTGAAAAGCCAACGTATGGAGAACTGCTTCAGAAACAGTTTATGGCGGTTCAGCAAAAGTTGAAGGGAGACTAAGATCATGCGTGTGGAAATACGTATCGGCGGTTTTGGCGGACAAGGAATCATAAGAACTGGTTTGATTTTAGCCACGGCTTCATGCGTTTATGGAGATAAGAACGCCATCCAAGCAGCATCCTATGGTCCAGAATCAAGGGGGGGCCGCTGCAAATCAGAGGTGATAATTTCTGACGAAGACATAGATTTTCCAAAGGTTGAGCATCCCGATATTCTGGTTGCGATGTCTCAGGAAGCCTACTCACAATATGTAGACGACTTGAAAGAAAACGGCATACTTATAGTGGATCCAGACTTGGTGCCAAACCAAAGGGAAAACCTGAAAGCTAACCTATATGAGGTTCCGGCAACAAGGATTGCTGAAAAGCTTGGTAAAAAAATAGTTGCAAATGTTGTTATGATAGGAGCATTCGCAGCAATAACAGACTTGCTGGATGCAGAGCATTTGAAAGAATCGATAAGGCGTAATGTTCCCAAGGCATTTGTAGAATTGAATCTGGCAACGTTCGAAAAAGGCTATGAGTACGGGAAAAATCTTATGGCGAGCTGAAGCTTCTTAAACTTTCTGAGTTTGCGCCTGCGCTTGCAACTTCAACTGAGCCAAAGATTTCAAAAGTTTGGATTTCCTAACTCCTACATGACGCAAAGGAGCTATTTTTTTAGCTTCATTGTAAATATCTGACGCTATCTTTCCAAGAACCATTTCCTGAGCAAACTGATCTAAAGTAAGTATTGAAGCCTTCTCCCTGACAATTTTCTCCGTTATGGCCCGAATAGCATGCTCCTGCGTTGTCTTAATTCTTGAGAGCGTAAAGGCGCAAACAGCCACTCGCAGTTTGTATCCGTCTTTCGTTGTGACATCGCACATTCCCTCAACTTTTGTTGTTCTCCGCCTGACAAGGCTTCTTAAGTAGTCCCGTGAATATTCATGTCCCTTGAACATTGTGTTGGCAGTCTTGCCGTCAACCTCGGTTATTTGGAAATATATTTTCAAATATTGATGAGCAAAATCGTTTGTTACCTCATACAACGTGGAGTTAATTACTCTTCCAATTAGGTTTTCCTGTTCAGCGGCTGGCACGGCTCCTAACTCAACATTCCCAAAGTATGATGGAGCCAGCACTGTGAACCATGATTTGCCACGCCATTTATCCCTTAAATGTCTTCTTCGAGACAAGTATACCCTCCAAATGTAGCTTGAAAATCCACATTATAGTATTAAAAGCTTTACCGTTTAGGCTCTATCTTTTCCGTGCCACTCATATATTTCCTTAAGACTTTCGGAACAATGACGGAGCCATCCTCTTGCTGATAATTTTCAAGGATTGCAACAATCATTCTGCCAGTGGCTAAAGCCGTCGAATTCAAAGTATGCACAAAATCTTTTGGCGGTGCACCCACCTTCTCTCTATACTTTATGTTCAGTCTTCTTGCTTGGTAATCTGTGCAGTTGCTACATGAGCTTATCTCTCGATAAGCGTTTTGGGCAGGCATCCACGCCTCTATATCATATTTCTTAGCGGCTACCGTACCAATGTCGCCTGTACAACAGTTTACAACACGATATGACAGATCGAGTTTTTGAACAAGTTCTTCAGCATTCCGTATTAGCTCTTCATGTATTTTCCACGAATCTTCGGGTTTACAGAAAACAAATTGTTCAACTTTGTTGAACTGGTGGGTGCGAAAGATCCCACGCGTGTCTTTTCCATGTGCTCCCGCTTCCTTTCTAAAGTTTGTGCTTACCCCAACAAGCTTAAGCGGCAGGTCATGTGTCTTTATCACTTCATTCATATACATTGCTGCCATGGGATGTTCTGAAGTTGCAATCAAGTACAAATCTTCATTTTCAATTTTGTATAGATCACTTTCAAAATCGCTTAGTGCCACAACGCCTTCATATGGCTTCCGTCTCATAAGGAAAGGCGGCTCTATAGGCGTGTAGCCTTTGTTTATCATTTCTTCTAAGGCGAAGTTTATTAGGGCCATATCAAGGAGAACGCCTTCTCTTTTTAGATAGAAGAATCTAGCTCCAGCAGTTTTTCCAGCTCGTTCAATGTCTACTATATCTAGGCTTAATCCTAACTCTATGTGGTCCTTAACGGGAAAGCTGAATTTCGGTGCTTCACTCCATGTTCTCACTTGAACATTATCCTTTTCCTCTCTGCCTATTGGAACTGATTTGTGTAAGAGGTTTGGGATTCCCATGAGGCATCGGTGCACTTTTTCCTCATATTCATTTACCTGTGTTTTCAAAGCTGTGATTTTTTTGTCGATTGTTTTTGCCTTAGAAATTTTGCTGCTGACATCTTTCCTTTTCTTCTTGAGAGCTGCAATCTCTGTTGTTATCAGTCTTCTATCATGTCTGAGCTTGTTCAATTGTGTTAGGAGTTGCCGCCATCTCTTGTCATACTTGATGAGTTCCTTTAACACTTTCAGGTTTTCAGGATCTCCCCTCTTCTTCAGATTGTTCTTTACGAACTCTGAATTTGAACGGATAAGTTTAATGTCCAGCATTTTGTCATTTACACTCAGTTGCTTGTGGTTTAATCTTTTAAGTTTATATTGAAATGTCTATTTAACCTTGCGATTAAGTTTGAAAGCCTATCGACAAAGCTTCTTTGCTGTTCGAAGGGTTTTCTCAGCTGTTGAGACACAGAATAGTAAGTCGTCGATTGTAGCAAGAAATGTTGAAATTTTCCTTCTACATTTTATGGATGTGATAACCTTGTTTCCTTCACTAGTCGTCTTGATGGACAGGTCAGACGGTGCCTTGAAGTTATCTGGTGAAACGGCTTTTGCAACTGCTTCCGCATATTTGACGCTGCAAAACTCCAACGTGATTTCAGCTTCCAATATTCTCGCCTCTCAGTTGTTTTCCAACAAGTTCATCGACAAGTTCTATGAAGGTGCTAGTGTCCTCTATGGGAACTTGTGCTCCCGCAGCTACATTGTGTCCCCCGCCTTTTCCTAGAAATCTTTCAGCAGCAACCTGCATCACTTCTCCAAGATTAACTCCCTTGTTGGTCACCCTGTCTACAGTTCTCGCTGAAAACTTTGCCAATTCTTCCTCTTTCACATTGGCGTATATAATCAATGGCTTTTCAGGGTTTGGAAGGCTTACTGAAAGAATGGATGAGATTGCCCCTACTATTTTGTCTTTTAAGAAGTCTTCACCGTGAACGACATATATGTTTTCTAATTCCTGCATTTTCTCTGGTTTTCCCATAACCCATCCCAGATACTTTCCAATGGTTCTCCGGTACTTCTGTAAAACTTTGTTTGCTTCTTCAAGGGCTGAACCTCTATCACCCATGCATACGGCTACGCCGAGACCTGGGTTATCCATGCGTCCAGTTGCATTCAACAAAACCGAGAATTCTCTTGCGTCTCTAAGTGGGGTCCAAGGTTCCTCACGATTTAAGATGTATACATGCCCAATGAGGTTTGCGACCTCATAGTGTAGGCCTTTTGATAGCAAATAGTCTGCAAGATTCGAACACAGTCTTTTCTTCTCCTGTTCAGAAAGATCTCTTAGAGCTCGCCATTTGTCGTTATGCTTTGGTTTGATGTCTAGGCTTATTAGAAAGGCTAGGCTCTTGTCTTCTTCACCGCTTATGCCTGGGATGAACGGACTTGTTGTAGATGCTAGGGTTCTGTGGATAGGACGTGTTTCTCTGCCGAAAAATATCAGGTCTTTTTCAACAGTTAAGAGTTCTGTACTTTTTGCGTCTTCAACTATTCTTCCGTTTAGTCCTCCGAGCATTCGTTGATCATACTTGTCTTGTATGTCTCCAAGGGCTCCAACAACAGCCACGGGTGCCGAGTCAATGTTAGCTTTGTCCATGGCTTTAGCTGTAAAATACGTAACTCCTGAGCCGCTAATATCCTTGGCTCCATCGATCTCATATAGATGCGGGTTTACATGTACGATATTGGCTGTTTGTTCTCCGATTATTTGGTGGTGATCTAGAATTACAATTTTGAAATTCGCAAGTTTCTCACTTAGCATGTCGATGTAGCCGCTTCCCATATCTGTGAAAACTATTAGTTGGGGCTTTTCTGATAGGATTTCCTGTATGATTTTCTCGTCGATCCATTGAGTTATTCTAATGCGAAATTTTGCGTCAAGCCTAGATAAGGCTCTTGCAATGATCCCGGCAGCTGAAAGACCATCTGCATCTAAATGTGAAAAAACATAGATAACTCCGTTTTCCTTAACAGTTTCCAATATTGTATTAGCAGCGTGGGAAGCTGAATCCAAAAAATCTGAAATCTGCTTCTCATCTATAGTCATAGCCACCACGGTTAGGCTAGCGAAGCTGCATTATTTAAGAATGGTGATACGTCTTGCACTCTTAACTGACGAACATTCTGGGCACCTATGCTTCTCAACACTGAAACACGACAAACAATTCCTGCAGAATATAAATAATGCCTTACTAGACTATGGTGGCTGTTTTAGCTTGGTATTTCCACTTTTGTGGCAAGACACCTTTGCGTTTGTAATATCTTGAAAGCTTGTAGATCTTTGCTTCGACAACTTGAAGAGATCTTTTGTTGTGCAAATCTCTTTTATTTTTTTCGAGGTGTACAGTAAGTCCTGCAGCCCTTTTCAGCAGATCTCCAAGATCTTCTGGTATAGATGGCGATAACTCTGCTTCTTTTAGCATTTGCGTTATTGTTTTTCCGATGAAGGGTTTAACCAATGGAATTGAATATTGATCTCTTAGAATTGTTCCGATTACGCTTGGAGGATGTCCCTCTTTTGCCAGTTTAACAACCAGGGCTTCTACCTCTTCCGGCTGGTATTTACACCAGCTTGGAGGACGCTTGCTGACCGGTCTCGTTGAATGGGATTTTCCCTTTCTCTTCTTCGGCATTGTTTATCCCTTTGGACTCTGTATGAGCGAGTGTAGACGGATATTTAAAATTATTGATTTGATAACTTTTCTGTTTTTGTTATGAAGATTTCTTGTACCATTCAACAAATTCTCTTAGAGCTTGAGCCCTATGAGAATACCTGTTTTTCTCCACAGTGGTCATCTCAGCAAATGTTTTGTTACTCTTTACTGGTTTGAATACAGGGTCAAAACCAAAGCCTGATTCACGTTTTCCTCTTCTTTCCTGTCCCATTATTTCGCCGAGAACTTCTCCTTTAAAGCATATCGGCGACTTCAGCTCTGCTGAATAGTATGCTATTACTGAACGAAACTTAGCCTTTCTTTTTTTGGTGTTTTCCATAAGTTTCAGTAAGCCTTTGTTACCTATGGTTTTATAAGCGTAGGCGGCGTATGGCCCTGGAAATCCATTTAATGAATCTACGAATAATCCTGCGTCTTCTGCTATCAAAGGCAAATTGCATCTCTTAAAGGCATCCACAACGCTTGTTTTCACAATTTCTTCTAGGCTGTCACTTTGGATTTCCAACGCTTTAGCCCTAAGCATGCCCACTGCTACTTTATATTCAGCCAAAACTTTGCGGGCTTCGTTAAATTTGTGGATGTTGCCTGTTGCAAAAAATATGAATCTACCCTTTAATTGAAAATTCATTGTGTTTCCCGCCTTCTTTTGACGCCTTCAGCTGAGACAGTGAAGTATTTTTCCCAGTTTATCTGCGTTATTTCTAGAATGTTACCATCTGGATTTGTGAAGGTTGCTTGTTTTTCGCCCCAAGGTTCCTCATGCAATTCTTTGATGAACCTTACTCCTTTACTCTTCAGTTCATCGCAGACTTTTTTCACATCATCTACAAGAAACTCAACGGAAGGCGACGCTGGACTTATTTTTTGTACTTCTTTAAGTTTTAGAATTAATTCAAGTTCTACTCCGCCACATTCAAAGCCAACGTAGCTGGAGTATTCATACTTCTTTTCTAAACCTAATGTTTCTTCGTAGAACTTTGCGGCTTTTTCTAGACTTGAAACATAAAAAGTTGTGCACCAAACGGTCTTAATCATTTTCATTCACCTTTTTTTTCTTTCAGCAATGTAGCGTCCTCTCTTCTCTATTTCTCCAATCTTCTCTAAAACATTTTTAACGGTTTCAGAGCCTAGTACCTTGGAATAGCCTTCAATTACAGCGTTAAAATACTCTTCTGCAAACCTGAAATGTGTACTTTGGAGAGCCCTTTTCATAAGGTGTAAATCAACTCCTCTGGCTTCAAGTTCCTTTGATTTTTCACCGAGTCCAAAATCCACAAAGAAGATTTTTCCTTCAGGATTGAGAATTATGTTCGATGTTGTTAAATCGCCGTGAATTATTCCGTATTTATGAAGTTTGCCTATCAATTCGCCTATTTTAAAGCATAAACGTTGTCTTTCGCTTTTAGAAACTTCACTTAACAACTGTTTCGCTTGTTTTCCCTCTATAAACTCCATTACGATTGTGGCACCTTTAACGTCAACCAAAAATATTGTGGGTGTGGGTACTCCCGCCTTTTTTGCTTCATGAATTAATTGCGGCTCATGAATCGTTCTGTAGGTTTTAATCTGCTCGTCTAGTTCTGATACCCGATACTTCTTTGGCAAACGCTTTTTCATTATCACCTTTCTGCCATGCCAATCCGCAAGATATAGACTGGCTTCTGCCCCCTTCTTAATCAAAAGCGGCGATTTCATTTCACCCAAGGAATTTCTACCTCTTCAAGCCGCCATCTCAACCTTACAAAGCTTTCCTCAATCGGCGTAACAACGCCATGCGTGTAAGCTAACACGCCTGTCCATGCAATCATCGCTCCATTATCAACCGCGAATTCTCTTGGCATAACACAAAACTTAGCATCATGTTCTTTCGCTATAGCCTTTATCATCACCTGTAGTCTTTTGTTGGCTGCAACCCCCCCGGTCAACAACACTTCCTTCTTCTCTGTGTGTGCCAAAGCCCGTTCGGTAACCTCAGTAACCATGGAGAACACTGTTTCTTGAAGACTGTAACATAAATCCTCAAGCTTGTACTCTCCCCTTTTGAGTAGGTTAATAGCAGCGGTTAATAAGCCGCTGAAGGACATATCCATACCCTTAACTGTGTACGGCAGATGAATCAGCTTCTTTCCTTTTGCAGCAATTTTCTCAACAACAGCCCCGAAGGGCTCACCAACCCTTTGATGCAGTCCAGCCTCTCTCGCAAAAACATCTAAACAGTTTCCAAGTGCAATGTCTAAGGTCTCGCCGAAAACCCTGTAACGACCAGAATCAAAAGCTGAGACTATGGTGTTTCCACCTGAAACGTACAACGTGACCGGGTCCTTAGTATCTGTTTTAAGTTTTCCTATTTCAATGTGTGCAACACAGTGATTAACTCCCACAAGGGGAATGTCCAGATAAGAAGCCAGAGCTCTAGCCACCGTTGCGCCTGTGCGGAGACATGGACCGAGACCTGGACCTTGAGAGAATACTATGATTGACAAATCCCTAGGTTTTATCCCTGCTTTTTTGAAGGCTTTCTCTAGGATTTTGCTTGCCACTTCTGAATGATGCCTCGCTGCCTCCCGTGGATGTATCCCTCCCTTCGTCGGAACATAGCCACTAATCACATTTGCTGTTATCTCTCCATTGAATGTTGATATTCCGACGCTGAAGTCATCCGCTGTTGATTCGATCCCTAAACAGTAAGACTTGCCAGCTTTTCTCCCCTTCATCTCACGATCCTCCAGCATACATATTTTTATTTAAAACCACATATATATTAACATAGAAAGCCTAGGACTGATAAAATGCCGAAACGTACTGATCTGGAACAAAAAGCCTTACACTTCATAATAAACAACGGTTGTGAAGGTGTGCTTCAGTCAGAGCTATGGCAAAAATTGGGAGGAAGCAGCAGAGAGGGTTCTAGAATAGCTCTAAAACTGGAGGGAAAGGGGCTAATTCGCAGAGAAAAGGAACTTTGCAATGGAAGATGGACATATAGGCTTTATTCACAAAGGCTTCCAGTATCAATAGATTCTATTGCAGATTGTCCATGTCTAATGTGTCCAGAAAGCTCAAGATGCGACTCGTCAAACAATGTTTCACCGCAAAACTGCGAAAAACTCACGGAGTGGCTTCTATCTCTAGTTGGAAACGCATCCAGCGAATTAGGTGACAGCTAGTTTTGCCTAAGGCATGGATAAGAGAGCGGAAAAAAGACTATTATTACAGGAAGGCGAAAGAAGAGAAATATCGATCGAGGGCAGCCTATAAACTGCTTCAAGCGGTGAAGAAATATAGTTTCATAAAAACAGGTAACGTTGTTGTTGATCTAGGTGCGGCACCGGGGAGCTGGATTCAGGTCATAAGAAAAATCGTTGGAAACGAAGGTTTCGTTTTGGGTGTTGATCTAAGACCTATTGAATTTTTTTCACAGCGTAATGTTCAAACAATAATAGGCGATGTAACAGAAGAAGAGATGCCGCAGCAAATATTGGATCTCCTTCCGAGAAAAGCTGATGCTGTGATTTCGGATGCCGCGCCAAACATATCTGGGATATGGGAAGTTGACCATGCACGCCAAATAGACCTAGCACAGCAGGCATTAAGAATAGCATTGAAAACGCTGAAGCCTTCGGGAAACTTTTTCGTAAAACTTTTTCAAGGAGACATGCTTAACGGCTTCATCGAAACGTTGAAGCAACATTTTGAGATTGTGAAAATAGTGAAACCGAAAGCAAGCCGAGCTAGAAGCTCAGAAATATTCATTTTAGGGATGCACATAGCACAAACAGTTTGCTGAAGCAGCAAAGATAAATTCTGTGACTGCTTAAATAGCTCCGGTGAGGCTGCTTGAAAATCATCGCGGCGGATTCATCCGCTGCCGTACTGAACCAAAAGTTTGAGCCCCAGTCAATCGTTGCAGCTGCAGCGGTACTGGTTAGCTCACCTTATAGAGAGTCGAGCATATGTTTAGCTGAGCCCATTTTTGCAGATGCGAGAAAAGGGCATGAAATTATAGTGCATGAGGCGGAGCTTTGCACGGAACTGCTTGGAAAGGTTAAGGCGGATGTTGTTCATCTTGACATGTCTTTGGGTGCTGTGCCGGTTGAGCAGTTATCTGCCATTCAATTCTCTAACCTAAGGGTTTCAAGCAAGGCGAAACGTCACCTACTAACAATTTTGCCTAGGCTTAGGAAGATTGCTGGTGAAGCTAGACAAAGATATGGAGTTGAAGTTTTAGCTATAGGCAAAGAAAGCATTCCGGTGAGAATTGCAGAGTTGACTGCTGGAGCCCACGCGATATTATATGCTTGTGATAAAGCCCTTAAGGAGAACCAAACGGTTCTGCTTGGTTTGCCTTTAAGATGCCAGCCTAGGTCATCTGGAAAAAGGTTGTATCTTTACTCGCTTATAGCAGCAGAACATGATGTGAGGGGTTTTGCAGAAGACACAAAGGCAGTCTTGAAAAGAATAAATGTCACGGAGATGTTGAATCCGGTTGTCAGGGGTTTCAGAGCCTTAAATATAACTCCAAACGAGTAAAACTAAAAGAGGTCATATGATTGACATTTGACTTTTGGAGAAGTGCTCCAACAAAAATCAAGAGGATGCTAACAATATTATCATTTGTCTTTCTATCCATAATCATAACGGTTGCAGGGATATTAACCCCTCTTACTGATGAAGAGATAAATATTTCAGGCGAGGGACTTGATGCCACTCAGCAAACTATAGATGGTCTGCCAGAGATGCAGCAGGTATCCTTGATTTTCGGAAACAATTTTGTGATATGTTTAGTGGGTTTTGTACCGGTAATTGGCGCTGTCTTTGAATGTTATGTGCTTTACAGCACAGGTGTTGTGATATCAGCTTATACTGCATACAAGGGCTTTCAAGTAGATCCTCTGCTGCTATTCTTCTCGTTGTTCCTTTTCCCGTTTGTATGGTTGGAGTTCCTAGCTTACTCGACAGCCATGGCTGAAAGTTTTTGGTTGATGTGGCGAATGGTACAGCGTAAAGGAAAAAATGAAATAAAAAATGCGTGTATATTGATATCCATTTGCGCTATAATGCTGCTTACGGGTGCAATCATAGAAGCTGCCTTAATCTAGTGGTTCAGGAATTCTCAAAGAAGCTAGGAGCTTTCCTTGATTAGGATGTTAGCAGGGATTTCCAAAATTTCTAATAGTCAATTGATATAAGCTTATGTTGTTTTTTTGATTTCAAGGCTTACATCTAATGTCTTTGTGCTGGATGTTATTTCACCCAAGCTTACTATATCAACTCCCGTTTCCGCGTATGCAAGAATGTTTTCCGCAGTAATTCTTCCACTGGCTTCAAGCATGGCCTTTCCATACAGGTGTTCTCTTCTAAGCATTTTGATTGCCTTTTCTATTTGTCTTGGAGAAAAATTATCTAACATAATGATGTCTGCTCCAGCTTTTGCTGCAACTAAAGCGTCTTTAGTTTTTGTCACTTCAACCTCAAGTTTCTTGCTGAATGAAGCTTCTTTTCTAGCTTTTTCTATTGCTTTTTTCAAGCTACCTGCAACTACAATGTGATTGTCCTTTATCAAAACCATGTCGTCTAAATGAAGCCTATGAGTATCGCCTCCGCCTATCAGAACCGCTTTCTTATCAAAATACAGGAGACCTGGCGCAACCTTCCTTGTGCATGCAATCCTCGTTTTGAGTTTAGCTTTGCGGATTTTCTCTCTTAGCTTTCTTGTGGTTGTCGCTATGCCACTCATGTGTGAAATGATGTTTAGAAGGGTGCGTTCAACTGAAAGTATTGTTCGTGTGTCTCCGGAGATTTCCATCAAAATGCTTTTCGCCTTTAGTTTTTGTCCATCTGAAACCAAAACTGTGGCTTCGAGTCCTAAGCTTTCCACCAGTATTTTCGCTTCTTCAATTCCAGCTATGATTCCAGTTTCCTTTGCTATCACTTCTGCTTCTGCGGTGCTGTCTGAGGGGACAATTAATGCTGTAGTTATGTCGCTTTGTCCAATATCTTCAGCTAACATGGTTTGAAGTTTTTCTTCAAGATTTTTCCGTGGCAGGAACATGCTTTTTACCTTACAGTTGTCCGGCTTAAAAATACTTGTTTGTATCTCAATCTTTGAAGACTTGTCAGCATCCGTTTTCTGCCCTATCAATTATTGTCTTAACCGCGTTGTCTAAACCGTTGTAATCCAAAGCTTCTCTTTGAATTCGCTCGAGTCTTTCGGGGCTTTCACTCTCTAGGATTTGATGGACATTTTGCAGGAGTTTTTCTTTGTTTAATTCTTCCTGTTTAACCACCTTTGCAACACCTATTTTTTCAGCTTGTTTTGCATTGTTGAGCTGTTCTGTGTGTGCAGGTGTTGGCACTAGAATCATGGGTTTACCATAACACATGCACTGTGTTATGGTTCCATGTCCAGCACGGCTTATAATCAGATCACAAGCTTTCATGTATTCAAAGCGATTTGGGATCCATTTGTAGATTTTCAAGTTACCGTGACGTATTGGTTCTGCATCAGCATTTGGGTAACCGAGAGATAAAACAACCTCAATTTCTTCTGGAAAATTCAACAAGATTTTCCTTAGAATTCCTATCAAGAAAGCCCTCTCTCTAATGGGACCACTTATAGGCACAAATATAACTGATTTGTCCATGCGCAACTTCAGTTTTTTACGTAATTCTTTTTCAGTAGGGAGTTCACTTGGATATGTTGATAGAATTGGCCCTATCAACTTGACTTTTTCTCTGTACGATTTTGGAATGTTCAGGTTGCCAGCGCATATCGTGTAGGGCTGAGGGAAATCGGGTATTAACACCTCATCTCCGCTTGTCCAGACCTTTCCGATGATCGTAAGGGTTATGAAATCTGCGAATCTTGCTAAACGCAAAAAATGTTTTTTTCGTGGAATTATCACCTGAAACTGATTTAGGATGCAGATTCTAGGTATTCCCAAGATTTTTGATGCCAACAAAGGTGAAGCACGGGAGTCTGAAACAACCATATCCGGCTTGAAGCTTTCGATGGCTTCTATTTCAGCGTTGACCTGTTTCATAAGAGTGAAGGATGCGCGAAATGGGCCTGGGTTAGCGGCTGTTTGTCTAAAGTCTATTGTTCCGTCTGGTTTAACTTGAAAACCGATTGCGGGAGCTTTCACTAGGGGGAACTTCTCACGTTCAACGTAGTGTATTCCTTCTTGATAGGTGGAGAACATCACTTCAATGTTTTTCTCTCTGAGGCTTCTGGCGATTGGAATGCATCGTCCAACATGTCCGAGGCCTATGCCGCATGGAGAAAAATAAACTCGCATGGATCTATGTCCCGCCGAGGGGTTTACGTTTCACTTCTCCTTTGGGTTTTTCTTCCTCAAAAATTATGGCGTGGAACTTGAGGATTTTGGTGCCTTCGAGCAGCCAGCAGTCTGGTGGTAGACCAGCCTTAATGCAGCATTGACATAGAAATTCTTCTTCATTCCATTTCCATTCAACAGGCACTTGAGGAAGAAGTAATCCCTTAAACATGCCCTTTTCAACGATTAATCCATCTTGTCCAACCTTGATTTTAGAAAGATATTCACTTGGTTTTTCTACTTCAATTATTTGAGGTGGGGTAAGTACGCTTACTTCAAAAACTACGTTGTCAAGTTCGCTCAACGAAATTGGAGGGAAGCGAATGTCTCGGGTTGCTGAGTTTATGGCGGATTCAAGAACTGCTTGGGTCAGTGGTGAAGCAGGATATGGATAGCCAATACATCCTCTCAACCTTTTCTTCCCGTGTTTTACGCTGTTTATGGTAACGAACACTCCACAAGGCTGCAAGAGCTTTTGAGGAGTGCTTTCCAAAAATCTGATCTGCTTTCCAGTTTTTAGGTGTTCTTCTACCGCTTTACGTGCTAGTTTGACGAGGAATTTTCCTTCTTTCAGATCTAATTGGAACGACAACCTGCTTTCTCACCGACTTAGCAGCCAATGATTGATACTTCAGCAACGGCTGAGCTTCGCATTGTTCAAGCTTTGAAAAGTCTCAGGTTCAGAATTTTATTGACTCTTCACGTGTTCCATCCTTGGTTATTATTACGAAGTCTATTCCGTCTCCGCTCATGGTGTCTCTGCTTATAGCCGATTTTATTGCCCTAGTAACTAGGTCTTTTGCTTCTTCTACGGTCAAGCTTTCTTTGTATCCTTCTTCGAGTAATCCTATAGCAATTTCTGTTCCAGAGCCTACAGCTGCATACTTGTCAGGTATTAACGAACCCAAAACATCCAGTATGTAAAGTGACGGCCCCTCTTCGTCTATTCCACCAACAATCGTTTGTGTAATCAATGGTGCAAGTCTGCGGCTGAAGAGCAGATTTGACATGAGTTTGGCTGTTGACCTTACAGAGACTGGTCTGCCCACGTCTAAACTGTATAGGTTTACGTATGCCTTCACCTCTCTAACGAGAATTTGCATATCTGAAACAAGCCCGGCGCACGCCGCACTTATATGATCAGTAATTTTGAAAACTTTCTTGCCGCCCTTGCTAACGATAAGGTAACCATATGAAACACGTTTTTCAGAAGCTAAAATAACACCATCCGTGCATACGACGCCAATAGTTGTTGCACCTGGAACCCAGAGATACCGAGACTGTTGCCCTTGCCTTTCCATGCCTTTCACCTTTTCTCGTTGGTATATGTAAGACAACCTATTAAGTTTATGTTATATCACTGTTATTGACTCTTCTTCTACATTGCAGCTGGTATGCGCAAATTCTAAGCGTAAAAATGGGAGCTGTAATGTTGAGCGATTGAGCTCAATGTCAAGGGATTTCATGTTTGTTTCCTGTTGAGTTTATGTTGAAACGGCAGAAAAGGGTAAATGTTAATTCGTTCATGTTTGTAATAGTGTTTGCGAGGGTGATTAATGGTTAAGCGTGGACTTTTTGTTGGGAGATTTCAGCCGTTTCATTTTGGCCATCTTGAGGCTATAAAGGATGTTTTGAAGGAGGTTGATGAACTTGTTATTGTCGTTGGAAGTGCACAATATAGTCACAGTGTTGATGATCCTTTTACTGCTGGCGAAAGGTTGGTTATGATTTGTAGAGCTTTGAAAGAGGCTGGAATAGATTGCAGACGGGTTTGGGTTGTGCCTGTGCCTGATGTGATTTTTCATGTAATGTGGGTTTCAGCTTTGAAGGGTTATACTCCAAGATTTGATGTGATCTATTCTAACGAGCCGTTAACACGGAGGCTCTTTATAGAGGCTGAATATGAGGTCAAACCCATTCGTTTTCATAAGCGAAAGATCTACTCCTCAACTGAAATCAGAGAGAGAATGATTAATGAAGAAAACTGGGAGAGCCTTGTTCCCAAGAGCGTGGCTGAATTTATCAGGGAGATTGACGGAGTCAAACGACTCCAAGACTTGACAAAAAGCGACAAACAGTAATCGCGCGCGCTGAAGGCTTAACATTACATAATTTTGTCACACGCCCCTCAGTATATGCTACGATTTTCGAGGCTAAAGCCAATAAATCACCATCTTCCAATTGTTGATTTTGCCTCTTCAGCGATTCCAGAATCAATACAACTAAGTTTTCGCCAGTTTTTACAATTCCTGTTCTAATTGCACAAAGCTTCATACAATTCTCATCCAGTATGCAAAATCGGAATAAAAATTACCTCGTCTCCCTCTTCAAGTATAGTTTCCAAACCATCTAGGACGCTGATTTCCCTTTCATTTACGAGTATAAGCGTGTTGGACCTCGGATCTTCCAGATAAGGGTCGATTATTGTCCGCTTAAGTTCTGGAATTTCCTTGACAATTTCTTTTATGGCTTCTTTCAGAGGAACTACATCTTTGAACTTAATGACTAGTTTTTTTTTGCCTGTAATACTATAATAAACTCCAAAAAGCTTGATAGTTACCTTCGTTTTTTGTCCCCTTCTTTTTTTTATAAAACCAGTATAAGAGAAACATCGTTAACATTTGTGCCTGTCGGTCCCGTGAATATAAGATCGTCGAGCTTTGAAAAGAAGTTATAAGAATCATTCTTAGCTAAGAATTCTTTAGGATATAACTTCATCTTTGCTGCTCTACAAGTGGTTTTTCCATCAGCAATAGCTCCAGCAGCATCTGTCGGGCCGTCTGTACCATCTGTACTTAATGAAGCCACAACAACCCTGTTCATATCACTAATATTTAACGCAGCTGCTAGAGATATTTCCTGGTTTCTTCCTCCCAAACCCCTTCCAGTCACTGTAACTGTTGTTTCTCCACCTGCAACTAAGCCTGCTGGTTTTGGAACGGGTTTTCCAGATAAGGAAACCTTTCGGGCTATTGAGGCCAGCTTGACTCCGACTTGCCTGGCTTCTCCTTCCAAAGTTGAGGTCAACAAAAGCGTGTTCAGCCCAGAAGAACTCAAGTGTTCACACGCTGCAAGGCTTGCATCCCTATTGTTTCCAATTATAACATTGTAAACTTTCTTGAATGATTTATCAGTTGCTTTGGGGGTATCCGGAATAAGGCCTTTTTCTTGATCTGACAAAACTTTTCTGATGGATGCTGCAGTCTTGTCCCACAAACTGTATCTCTTCAAAACTCTTATGGCATCGTTGGAGCTTGTTGAATCCGGGACAGTTGGACCTGAAGCAATAACATCTAACGAGTCTCCCACAACATCTGAAAGTATGATATTCAGAACAGTGGCTGGATAAGCTTTTTTCGCTAGCCATCCTCCCTTAAAATCTGAAATGTGCTTCCTAACAGTGTTAATCTCGTTTATTGTTGCTCCACACTTGAGTAATGTATCAGTGATCTTTCTCTTGTCGTTTATGGTTATTTCACCGCGTGGCAAGGGCATAAGGCTTGAACCTCCGCCTGAAAGCAAGCATATGATAAAATCTTTCTTTCTTGCATGTTCAGCGATTTTCAACATACAATGTGTTCCTTTAACCCCTGCCCTGTCAGGGATTGGATGGTTTGCCTTGTGAAGCTTTATAATTTCCGTTTCGGATCGGCTGTCATGTGGAACATTTACAAATCCATTCGTTATGTATTCACCTAAGCTTTGTTCCACGGCTTCAGCCATCGAGCCGCTTGCTTTTCCGCCACCAATGACAAAAATGTTCTTGAATTTTTCTAAATCGAAGGAATGTCCCTTTACTTTGAGCACAGAATTTTTGAGAAAAAGTTTTGACTTGATTAATTGTTTCGGATCCACGGCGTTCAATGCATATTCAAGACTTTTGAGGGCTAGTGCCCTAGCTTTTCTGTCAGGCTGTGTCACACCATTTTCAACAAGCTGCTCTCTGTTCTTTATTGTTATCATTCAGTTGACCTGTTATTAATCCGCTAGGGATTTAACGCGCAAGTGTAATAAGTTAATGCTAATAAAGGATTCCGTAAAGTCGTGCTAGTGAGTTTTTATGTCCAAACCAAAAGTTTACGTCACCCGAGAAATTCCTGAGAGGGGTCTAAAGAAGATAAAAGAGCGTTTCGACACTGAGGTTTGGCCTAACTATGCTCCGCCACCGAAAGAAGTGATAATAGAAAATGTAGAAGAAGTGAGCGCTCTTGTTTCACTTTTGTCGGACAAAATCGATGCAGAAGTTTTTGATGCAGCACCCAAATTGAAGATTGTTGCTCAGATGGCAGTTGGCTTCGACAACATAGACGTAAAAGAAGCCACGAAAAGAGGAATCTACGTGACAAACACGCCTGAAGTATTAACCGAAACCACAGCGGATTTTGCTTGGGCCCTTTTAATGGCCGTTTCAAGGCGTGTTGTTGAAGCAGACCTGTATGTCCGCACTGGGAAATGGGAGGTTGGATGGCACCCCAGCATGTTACAAGGCAGAGACGTTCATGGTGCAACAATAGGCATAATCGGTGCTGGAAGGATAGGCTCAGCTATTGCGAGGAGAGCGAGAGGTTTCAACATGAACATTCTCTACTACGATGTTGTTTCTAGACCTAGGCTAGAAAGGGATTTAGGTGCAACAAACGTGGACTTAGACGTGCTTGTTAAGCAGTCAGATTTCATCAGCATTCATGTTCCTTTAACGAAGCAGACTTATCACATGATAAACGAGGAGAAGCTTAGGCTTATGAAAAAGACTGCTTACCTCATAAACAATTCAAGAGGCACAATAATAGATGAGAAAGCACTTTACCGTGCGTTAAAAGAAGGGTGGATCGCTGGGGCTGGATTAGACGTTTTTGAGCGAGAACCCACAACAATTGATAATCCGTTGTTCAAGCTTGACAATATTGTGTTAGCTCCACATGTATCTAGCAGTAGCTATGAGACGCGTTCTAGAATGGCGGAGATGGTTGCGGAAAACCTGATTGCCTTCTTTGAGGGAAAAGTTCCGCCGAATCTGGTAAACTGCGGAGGCTCCTCAGATTCTAAAGCTTAGCTGATTTTCGTTCCTTGATGCATTGAATGTGAAAAACCGCGCGTAAATGGTTAAATACTGTATTTTCTGTAAACTGTTTCTATATTAAATGGTGGAGAAAATGCATAAGAAATTGTTAATACCTGGACCGACTGAAGTAAGCGAAGAAATGCTTGGTGAACAAGGTCGCTTTCTGATTGGACATCGAACTAAAGAATTTTCAGAATTATATACGGGAATCATCGAAAAACTTAATGGATTTTTTCAGTTGCCAGATACCTATAAACCCGGTGTCACTACATCTTCTGGAACACTGTGGTTCGACATAGTTGGTAGAAGCCTTGTGAAGGAAAAAGCCCTCGCTTGCACTAACGGAGCGTTCTCTGAAAGGTTTGGCAAAGCTATTCAAGCGTGCGGTAAGAAAGTTGACTTTCTTGAAGTGGAGTGGGGAAAAGCAGTTAAGCCAGAGATGATAATGGAAAAACTTGGTTCAGGAGATTATGACACATTAGCTGTTTGTCACAATGAAACATCAACTGGAGTACGAAACCCGATATATAAAATTGGAAAAATGGTGAGAAGAGACTATCCCGATCTGATGATTGCGATTGATAGCATTTCTGGAATGGTAGGTGACAAAACATTACCGTCAGAGATCGATTGTGACGTCATCTTTGCTTCAACACAAAAATGTTTTGCTTTGCCTCCAGGGTTAGCAGTCGGAATCGTCAGTGATAGAGCCTTGGAAAGAGCTCGGGAATTGCCTAGTCGAGGCTTGTATACCGATATGGTTCGCATTTTCGAGTACTACGAGAGAAAACATCAGACACCATTCACCCCAAACATCTCGCTTCTATATGCACTTGATAAACGAATGGATCTGTTGCTTGAGCAAACACCTGAAGGTGTCTATCAAAGACACAAAGCCATGGCAGAATACACACAAAACTGGGCAAAGAAATATCTCGGGTTGTTCGCCGAACCAGGATACGAATCAGTCACAGTCACATGCATCAAAAACACTCTGGGAAAAAGCGTGAAAGAACTGAATGAGAAACTGGCAGAAAAACATTTTATGATTTCCAATGGCTATGGTAAACTAGCTGAACAAACCTTCCGCATTGGTCATATGGGTGAATGGAATCTTGAAGGAATCAAAGAGGTTCTCCAGCATATTAATGAAATCTGGGGTCTAGGGAAAGAAAATGGCGTCTAGAATCCTAATCTGCGACAAAATCGCTGATGAAGGCTTAAGACTGTTTGAAGAGAAAGGTTACGAAGTTACGAAAGCATGGGACATGCCTAAAGATAACCTTCCTAAGATCGTAGGTGAATACGATGCGCTTATTATCCGGTCAGCCACAAAAGTCAAGGGGAGCCTAATTGCTAATGCAAGAAACCTTAAAGTCATAGGGCGAGCAGGCATTGGCTTGGACAACATTGATCTGGAAAAAGCCAGGGAAATGGGCATCACTGTAGTGAATACTCCGCAAGCATCCGCCAACAGTGTTGCTGAGTTGGCGTTTGGTCATTTGCTTGCTCTGGCAAGAGGCATAGTTAAAGGAACTATCAGTCTTCGCGAGGGAAAATGGGTGAAGAAGGAACTCAAAGGCGTGGAAATCCATGGAAAAACCCTTGGGTTAATAGGATACGGAAACATCGCGAAGATTGTTGAGAAACTGGCGTTAGCCTTGGACATGAAAGTGATTGTTGTAAGAAGCAGAGTTTATGACAGATTTGTTTCTATGGAAGAAATGCTTCCTAAAGCCGACTTTATCTCAATTCATGTTCCGTTGACTCCTCAAACCAGACATATGCTATCAATAAGAGAATTCAAGATGATGAAAAGTGGAGTCATGATAGTTGACTGTTCACGAGGCGGAGTAGTGGACCAGGAGGCACTGCACCAAGCTCTTGTATCTGGCATGGTCAAAGCTGTAGCAGTGGATGTTTTTGAAGAAGAACCACCTGGAAATCACAAGTTGCTTACGCTTGAAAATGTTCATGCAACGCCTCATATAGGCGCTCAAACTAGTGAAGCACAGTTGAGAGCGGGCGTGCAAGTTGCTGAAAGGGTGATTGAGGAACTGGAGAAGCTTAGGTGAGTCGGATTGTATGGTCGAAATTAGGCCATTCAGAGCTACCCGCTATACCGAAAAAGCAGGTGACCTAGAAAATCTAATCACGCAACCATACGATAAAATTGATCAGGATATGCAGAGGGAATACTATAGAAAATCAAGGTATAACTACTGTCGACTAACACTGCCAGTTGAAGAAAACAGATACGAAATATCCAAACAGCGAATACTCCGATGGATAAAAGAAGGAATATTAAGCAAGGATAAAGAACCGGCGATTTTTGTCTACAGACAAGAATTTGAACTCTTGGGAAAAATCTACACTCGCACAGGTTTCATTGCTGCTTTGCGCTTGCAGCCGTATGAAGAAAACAAAGTTCTCCCTCATGAGATTACACATAAAGGCCCGAAGACCGACCGATTAAACATGCTGCGTGCAACTCAAAGGAGCCTTGAAACTGGATTTCTACTTTATCCAGACCCAGAGAGGATAACTATTAATTTTTTTGCTCAAATAGCCAAAACTCGTCCACTCATAGACACAAACGACTCTTTAGGAGTTAGAAATCTTATCTGGAGACTAACTAACCCGGAAAACATAAAACTGATTCAAGAAGCGGTGATAGATGAGCAGTTTGTGATTGCTGATGGTCATCATAGATATGAGACAGCTATCGCATACAGAAATGAAAGGCGCAGACATGAAGAGTGGGATAAAAATTCAGCATTCAACTTTCGAATGAGTTATATGGTTCCCATCCAGGATGAAGGACTAATTATTTTGCCAATACATCGTCTTCTTAAAAGAATCGAGTTGACCACTGATACTCTACAGGGCTTCCAAAAATTTTTCGCAGTTTCAGAAATTAATGCTGATGCTGAAAACCTCAGGAGTTTTCTGGATAATAACAAGCATGCTTTCTGCGTCTATGATGGCAAAAAGGCTTATGGCCTATTGCTGAAAAATGAAAAGAATGTTTCACAATTCATGGATACTACTTGGTCAGATACGTTGTGTTCTCTTGACGTAACTGTACTGAGGGATGTCATTTTCAAAGCTGTCATGAAAACCGGCAAGCTGAAAATCGACGATGATATACTCTACGTAAGATGGATAAAAGATGCTATAAGAAAAGTGGATACTGGAGAAGCAAAGTTAGCGTTCTTAGTCAATTCAACAACCCCAGAAACGGTTTTGGAAATAGCGCGAAATCGTGAAAGAATGCCTGAAAAATCCACGGATTTCTATCCGAAAATGGTTTCTGGTTTCACGATGATGGATCTTTCGCTTGGAGAAAAACTCTAACGGTTTCCATTTTTGCTGTACTACTTTGAATGACACCCGAATTGAAGGTATTGAACTCTTGGAAAACTCCGTGGGTTTTCACATGTTTCCAATATGACTCGTAAAAGAAGCGTTATCATGGGGTCCGGATCATTTCCTAACGGTGCTGTTGTATTTGTTCTACGTAAGTTGTCTTTCTGGCAAAATGGTAAGGTGTTTGTGTGTTTCCTTTGCTAATCTCGTTAAGAACAGTGCTTAGAATCTGGATCGTACGTCCAAAGCGCTTAAAAAAATTTCGCTTTCTTACTCTTCTATTTCTTCTCCAGTCAGAGTTTCAACTATGTCTGCGGCAAGTTGTACTAGACTATCTGCCTGTTTCATAGCAATTTCTCCATCTGCCTGTTTCAGCTGAGTTAGTTCCTGCACCGTTTCTTCAATCCCTATGAGGCACCTCAAAACTGGGCTTTCTATTCCCTGAGTTTTTTCTGAAGTTTCCTTGAGGATGTTTTCTATGAAGGCTGGTTCCCCTAAGCTGTAATAAATAGCGTTTCGAGCTTTTCTCATAGCTTCCAAAAGAAGGCTTGGCGCTATGTAAGGCATTTTCCTAGCGGCTTCCAATTCTGCCTTTGCTTCGCGTAGATAGCGCAGTGCCCAACTTCTTCTGTAGTTATCCATCATCAGTTTTCACCTTTTTCACGTGTGCTAGAGACTGAAGTTGTCTTAGAAAGTTGCTTGTTCTCTTCAACGTTTTCGTCTAGGAATGCAATTTGCTTTCCAGCAAAAACGTGTGTTATGTCTCCTGCGACCCTATTTCTAATTTTTGGTGTAACTTCTTGTATTAGCATACTGATCGCTTGTTTATTTCTTTCAAAGCCTTTAGAAAATTTACTGGGAAAACGTCTAATAGGCTGCTTGACTTGTTCTGTTCGCACTGTGCTCAAACTAAATTTTCCTCCAATCATGTACTGGCTGCGTTGCCCCCAGCATTCAAGGCTATACTGAAGCAAAATTCATAAAACAACATGACTAATTTAACTTTACTCATCTTTAAGTGCGTTATCTCGTGATCTTGGTGGCTTGGATAATTATGGTCTGATGTATCCTGTGATGCTTCTTCATAGGAGGATAGTGTGCGTGCTTACTTTCCCCTCTTGAACTTGGAAGGAGTCATTCCACTTGATTTAACTTCACTTTGAAAAACTCCTCGAAATTTCTAGTTATCTGTGCAGCAACTTCCTCGATATTCATACTTTTGATTTCACTTATTGCTTTAACAATTGTTGAGATAAAAGCTGGTGTCGTTCTTTTTCCCTTAAACGGGCCTTTGCAGTAGCGAACTGGTCCATCTGTTTCAGTTAACAGACTGGTTAACGGTATCCGCTTTACAACCTCTCTTATACCCTTTGAATAGGCTGTTGGTGCCCCCTCAGTGATGAAATATCCCTGTTCAACAACTTTGGCTAGTGCGCTGATTGGTCTACTGAACCATTGTAACAGCACTCTGCTAAGGTTGTACGATGGAAACATCTCAACAATATGAGCCGTTGTTCCTCTTGAGTGAATTATAACCGGTAAATCAAGATTTTCAGCCAGATTAAGCATTCTGTCAAAAATCATGAGCTGCTTGTCCCAAATATCTGTATACTTATAGTCTAAACCTATCTCTCCAATAGCCACCAAAGCCCTATTCTCTTTATATGTGAAATGAACTCTAACATCTGTTGAAGCTCAACATCTGTCAAGGCCTTTACATTCCACGGATGAATACCCAAGGCAGCAAAGACTATTCCAGGGTACCGCTCAGCCAAATTTAAGCTTCCAACGCTTGTTTAATAGCTCATGGGGTTTGAAACTAAGGCGACGACATTGAAGTTTTTGGCTTCAGCAATTATTTGATCTATGTCTTCAGCACACTCCTTGTCTGAAAGATGTATATGTGCGTCAATAAACTTCATCATAACCACGCTTTCACAAAACTAGTTTAGGTTTTCCTTTTATAATTTCTCCCTTTGTTTGAATATTTCTGAGGTTTTATGCCGAATTTTGGCAAATAAAGGACAATAAACGTTAAATATTTCTTTAAATAGAAAAATAAGCTACAGAGGAGTCTTTATGGCTGGTTTAGAATTAGCGGTCGCTCCGATGCACAGACTGTGCAAAAAAGCGGGAGCCGAAAGAGTAAGCGAAGCAGCAGCAAAAAAACTTGCAGAAGAACTAGAGAATGTAGGAATAAAAATCGCGAAAGAAGCTCTAGACTTCGCGATGCATGCAGGAAGGAAAACCATAAAAGATAAAGACATAGAAATCGCTGCCAGCAAAGTTATTGGTAAGTAGCGCTCCTTCCTCCCCCCTTTTTGTTCCAGAACAAGATGCTGCCACCTCATTGGAGATTGCTCTCGCTGTTTATTCATCATATAGTAGCTGATAGTCGCATGATTTCATGAGCACTATAAATTCAGTTCATAGATCAGAAATTGAGGAACAGCTGGGTAGTGTATACGTAGATGGCTGAGAAGACGCAAGGTGGAAGTTTCGACAGTAGCATAAACCTTTGAATTTTAACGTTTGAAACAGGAAAATCCTATAAGTAGCGTTTTCCATTTCAGCAGGGTGAGGAATTAATATATGGGTGGGAAAAAGAAGCTCAGTCTTAAGCAGATAGAACGTATGCAAGCAAAGAAAGGCAAATCAGAGAAAAAGAAAAAGGAAAAATCAGCCGGGCTTAGAGAAAAGAGACCCGCAGCAATAACACCACCGGACTTGGGAGACGAAAAGATAATAGGTGAGCTGAAAAAAATGAAGGTTCTGACACCATATGCTGTGGCTACACGCTTCAACTTGAGAATCAGTGCAGCGAAAGATTTTCTTAGGCGGCTGGAAGAACGTGGCGTAGTTCAAATGGTTTCTGGGAATCACAACCTGAGAATCTACAAGGCAGTGGGCTCGCTCACAAACTAATTCATTTGATGCTTCTTTACAAGCTGCTAGGAGCTAAAATTTGATTGGAATTTCCTAAGAGGATTTACACGGTTGAAGAGGTTGAGAGAGCCGCAGAACTCGTTAGGAGAGGCTATAAGCACCGTTTAAGGGTTAGAGGAAGCTTGATCTTCAAACAGAAAGTGGGACAAGCATTGAAACTTGTTAAGACTGCAGGTTACTACGATTTTTTAAGAGCTTACATCTGTAGCATAGTGGAAATTGATGGCATAACACAGCTCCGCGAAGCGGACGCGATAATCTGGACAAATAATTACGCTGTGCAAAACATTGTGGATGCTGCAAGCCTCTTTGTGCAGAAAGCAAATCACATGGAAGAATATCTTGAAGGAAAACTTTACTTTGGTGGTGCTGCAGAAACGCGTTCTGTTCAAAAACGCATAGAATTCCTTAAAGCATTGGAAAAGAAAAGCCGTAGCAAACATGTAAAAGAAGAATGTGGAAAGCTTCTGAGAAGCTGGAGCGAAAGCGTGTTTTTGTAATATTCTTTCAAGCGGTTTTTTCGATTTTTATTTTGGTCCCACTTTTCACTCTGTTGAACAGATCAAGATTTTTTGTTATCATGCCGAGAACGTTGACAGGACTGTACGGTTGTGTTTCTCCATAGAACACGCATATAGCACTTCCCATAGGCCAGAAGGCTATTGTCCCCTTTTCTACTGTGCTCTTAGCTTTTTCCTCTCCTATTTTCACTGGTATTTCAAAGTAGACTTCTTCCTTCCACAGGGCTGTTCTTCCTTCTAGCGGAAGCTTCCTAACAATCATGTCTATAGTTCTAGGTCCTAAATGACGTACAAGCTCACCTTCAGCTTCGCCTAAATCATCAATTACAAATCTGATTTTTACTCGTGAAACTTCAGTTTCTTCTTTGGTCATAGTTTTCCCTTCTTTGAAGAAATTCCTCTAGGATTCCCTCGAGCGTAACTGGTCCTAACACTTCAAGTTCATATTTCGCTCTAACAGTTGGCTTATTAATTGTCATTACCCTTCTAAGATCGATCGGCGTTCCGATTAATACTGTATCACATGGTGTGTGGTCAATAGTTTCCTTAAGCTCAGCTATCTGCTTTTCACCATAACCGAGTGCTGGAAGGATCGCGCCTAAATGTGCATATTTTTGATAAGTCTCTTTTATCGAACCCACAGCGTAAGGTCGTGGGTCAACCATTTCTCTTGCTCCAAGTTTTTTCGCTATTACTGCTCCTGCGCCATAAGGCATGTTTCCATGTGTCAATGTTGGGCCATCCTCGATCACTAGAACCCGTTTTTCCTTGATCAATTCAGGTTTGTCAACAGTTACAGGCGAATTTGCCTCCAACACTTTGGCTTTCGGGTTAACCATATTGATGTTTTTCTTAACTTTCTCAACGTTTTTCGCATCTGCCGTGTCGACCTTGTTGATTATCACGACGTCTGCCATTCGCAGGTTGACCTCTCCAGGATAGTAGCTCAGTTCATTTCCAGCCCTATGCGGATCAGCGATAACAATATGCAAATCAGGCTTGTAGAAAGATAAATCGTTATTACCTCCATCCCAAACAATGACGTCTGCTTCTTTTTCTGCTTCTTTCAGAATCTTCTCATAATCGACTCCAGCGTAAACTGTTATGCCATTGTCAATATGCGGCTCATATTCCTCTCTCTCCTCAATTGTGCATTCATGTTTATCCAAATCTTCATAGGAAGCAAAACGCTGCCAGATCTGCTTCCTTAGGTCTCCGTAGGGCATTGGATGTCGTATGGAAACAACCCTTAATCCCTTGCTTTTCAAGATTTTTGCTATCTGCCGTGATGTTTGGCTTTTACCTGAACCGGTTCTAACAGCGCACACCGAAACCAACGGAACCTTAGATTTAAGCATCGTTGTCTTAGGTCCCATGAGGCGGAAGTCTGCACCGTTAGCCAGCACCATGGAAGCCTTATGCATAACATACTCATGGGGGACATCACTGTAGGCAAATACGACTTGGTCAACATCGTGCGCCTTTATCAGGCTCGGCAGTTCTTCTTCTGGATAAATCGGTATGCCCTCCGGATAGTTTGAACCTGTAAGTTCAGGTGGGTAACTCCTTTCCTGTATGCCTGGAATCTGTGTAGCTGTGAAAGCTATGACTTCATAAGAATTGTCATTTCTGAAGTGAACGTTAAAGTTGTGGAAGTCTCTGCCAGCCGCCCCCATTATAACAACTTTGATTTTTTGCATATTTGGTCCTCTTCAAAATCCAAAATAGACGCGGAATTCATAATACTTAAGTTTATCCCATATAAACCTTAAGTGAGTAACTTAGGCTATACTACGTAAAACAGATTCGCCTATGAAGTCTATCTGTTTTGCTGTAACGCCTGGATGCACTGGCAGCGAAAATACTTGCTTAGCAGCTTTCTCTGTTTCCTTAAGCTGGTATTTCCTGAATTTTCTGTAGTAGGGCATAAGATGTATAGGGGTAGCATAATAGACTTCTGCACCTATGCCTCTCTGTTTTAGTTTTTTAACTGTTTGGCCTCTTTTCTTCGCCCTTGCCCCTTTCAACCTGACAGTATAAAGGTACCAGCTATGTTTGTAGCCTCTTGGTTCTTTGGGCAACTGCAAGATCTCTGCTTTTCCAAGCTTTGCTGATAATTTCCTTGAGTTTTCACGTCTCTTGGCTAAGAAATCTGGCAATTTCTTCAATTGGATGCAGCCTATTGCTGCCTGCATTTCTGTCATGTGATAGTTATGCCCAAGCGTGATGGATTTATACTTCTCTTTTTCTCCGTGGCTTCTCATAACCCGCATCTTCTCAGCAAGTTCATCATCGTTCGTTGTTATCATTCCGCCTTCGCCGGTTGTCATGTTCTTGCTTGCGTAGAAGCTCCAGCATGCAGCGTCCGCAAAGGCTCCTGGCGGTTTTCCTCTGTAGCTTGCGCCATGAGCTTGGCATGAATCTTGAATAATTGTCAGTCCATGCTTCTCCGCAAGCTTTCTTATGGTGTGTACGTCAGCAGGTAAGCCATACAAGTCCACTGACATTACAGCCTTAGTTTTTTTTGTTACCGCTTTTTCAATTTTGCTTGGAGAGATGTTGTATGTTTTAGGATATATGTCCACAAAAACTGGTTTGGCTCCAGCCAATACAATAGATTCAGCGGTGGCAACGAATGTAAAGCTTGGCAGAATCACCTCATCTCCTTGTTTCAGTCCAGCTCCTGCAATGGTCAGATGTAGAGCAGACGTTCCCGTGTTTACAGCTATTGCATATTTTGCTTTCACAAATTTCGCGAAGGCTTTTTCAAACTTTGTGACTATGGGTCCAGCACCTAATCCATGAGTCAGGACACCGCTTTTCATCACTTCAGTGACTGCCTTGATTTCCTCTTCTCCAATTTGTGGAGCATTGATTGGAATCATGCGACCGCCTTGTAACAAGGATACTGCTTCCAAGTAAATAACTTGTGCGTTCAATTCTTTAGTGCAAAATTGAGTGTTGGTAGAGCAATGGTTTTGCCTTGATAAGCACTTTGCGTAAACCCGCTATAATACGTGCGTTAAATGTTGTACAGTGCTTTTCTAGAAGTTAGTGTATGGTTTTTTTAGTGGTTCCCTTCAAAATAGGGTAAGGTGAAGAATGAGTACAATCGAAACTACTATATAAACGGGAGGAATATATGGGAAATCCATAATAACCTAAAGCATAATTTGTTTTCTTGGGTTGATTAAATATGAACGTGACAATGGCAAGTTTAGCAGAGTTGATACGCCAATATTTCGATCTAAGCCAATTCATCAGCGAGATCGTTGCTTCAGTAATTGTGTTTGCATTTGCCATTGTTGTTGGCTGGATAGTGTACTTCATTTTTGAGAGGTATTTTACTGGATGGGCAGAAAAGACAAAAACGAAATTAGATGACGCGATATTGCGTAATATTAAAGCACCTGTCTACTTTTCTGTAATCCTTGTTGGCGTATATTATGGTTTGAATTCTCTTACTTTTCTTAAACCCTATTCAGAACTCTTAACAGCCATATTCACCTTAGCTGAGGTTCTGTTGGTTACCTTCATAGTGACCAGGGTCGTCAATGTTCTAGTGAGTTGGTATGCTGAAGATAGTGCAGTGCGTGGAAAGAAGAGGAGTGACCACCTTCTCTTTCTTCTTAAGAAGCTCATTCAGATAGTTGTCTATATATTTGCGTTTTTGGCCATCTTGACTGTTTTCAGAATTGATCTTTCAGGCGTAGTTGTTGGTCTCGGCGTCGGCGGTATAGCAATTGCATTGGCACTACAGACTATTCTAGGTGATGCCTTCAGCGCGTTCTCCATTTATTTTGACAAGCCGTTCGAAATTGGAGACTTTATCAATGTAGGTGACTATTCTGGAACTGTCAAAAAGATAGGGATAAAATCCACGAGGCTACAACTGCTACAAGGAGAAGAACTGATTATATCAAATAAGGCGCTTACGACAGGCAGCGTGAGAAACTTCAAGGCGATGAAAAAACGGAGGATAGTGTTCGCTGTGGGTGTGACCTTTGACACTTCGCTCCAAAAACTCAGAAAGATACCTGATATGATCTCAAGGATAATAGAACAGATCGAGTTAGCTGAGTTAGACAGAGTACACTTCAAGGAGTTTGGAGATTTCAGTCTCAAATTTGAGATTGTATACTATATGAAATCAACAGATTACGTTAAGTACATGAACACGCAGCAAGAGATCAACTTCGCTATAATAGAAGCCTTCGAAAAGGAAGGCATAGAACTGGCGTTCCCGACACAGACAATACTCTTAAACAAAGGTCTCAAGTAAAAACAACATACGCATCTTCCCAGAAAAATCCTGACACACTGAAACAACCAACTGCTCTTTATGAACACTGCTGAAAAATTGGTTCACTTCTTGCTCTCACATCTTTTTCCTCGTTTTCATGCTTTCTTATATATATAACACACAAAACACGCGCTAGACGATTCTAAACCGTCGTATTATGTGACTTGGCATTTTTCATGGTTAGCCTGATCAGCGCGCGCCATGGGCAAAAAGGGAAGTTTCAGTACATAAGCCAGTTAAGCTGGGAATATTACGTGAGCACGTAAAAAGCATGTTATATCATGAGCAGGTGTCATGTGATCAAAAGCTTCTTTAATGAAATGGAAGGAGTTTTTCAAGAGTTGATGAGATGTTGCAAGCCAGATCAGCGGAAGAAGCGGAATATGAAGAAATCTTGATGATGACGCAAGAAGCGTTCAGAAAAGCTTCAGGTGGACATTCTACAGGCGAATTTGAACGCAATATTGTCGAAGCTACAGTTGCTGCAGATCCAAACTTTCGAAGAGGAGATTTGAGAATTGTTGAAGCAGACGAAAAAATCGTCAGTATGATGCTTATTATAAGACGTCAGGTGAGAATTGGTAGGGCAGTAGTTAATAGTGCAATAGTTTCTCCAGTGGCAACTCGTGTGGGTTATGAAAAGAAAGGCTATTGCAGCGCAGTAATGCGAGATGCGATAATCTACATGAAACAGCATGACTTCGACATCACAACTCTATGGGGTCACCCGTGGCTATACACTCATTATGGATACTCACCAGCCATGGCAGGTCCAAGCGTCGCAATAAAGCCAGAAAGGTGCAACCTAACTGAAGTCAAAGATACATTTACGACACACCCTTACGAGGAAACACAAGCAAAAGTGCTCACAGATATATATCACCAAAACACGATCAATCAAGTACTGGCAGTAATAAGAAATCCAGAACCATTTGAATGGAAGGTTTACAGTCCAAATGTTGAATTCCAGACAGTAATTGACATAAAAGGAAGAGTGATCGGTTACTACTCAATCAGTCAAACCGCTCCATCAGGTAGAAACCTGCTGGAAATCGGAGTCGCCAACACAGAAGCATGCAATATAGTTTTTAACAAATTATTAGGCTATGCAAAAGAAAAGAAATTGATTGAACTAATCTGCCCAATGACCCCACAACATCCATTCGCGCGATTTGCATTCTGGCGAAACGCAGAACTTAGAACAACAATGGCTAGTGGTGCTGGCTTTGCACGAATTTTAAACGTGACGACATTGTTTAATAAGATGAAAAGGGAACTTGAAAGCCGACTGAATCATTCAGAGTTTTATAATAAGTCGCTATCCCTAGTCATAAAAAAGGGGAAAGAAACAATAAACCTCCTGATTAACGATGGAGAAATCACAGTTTCAACTGAAGAAGAGAAAGCGCACTATATACTAGAAGCACCACTACCTTCATTGAATCCTCTTGTCACTGGGTACAAAGGCATACGTGAACTCATGGAGAAAAGAGAGGTCACAATTAAGGGTAGTAGAGCAATCGCAAAGAAACAAAATGTCATTCGATTACTAGATGTGCTTTTTCCGAAAGGCACGCCCTATGACAGTAATTTACCCTTGGTTTGGGAGTGACCTAAAGCTTCAAGAGGACGTTTCTAACCTTGCACAATGACGTGTTAGTACTGTAATTTTCATTTTATGAACCATTATGTATAAAAGAGGGTGCATACTCCGTAAACTTCCAAACAGAGGCTTGCAAGTGCCCAAAATAGGTGTTTATATTTGCCACTGCGGCTTAAACATCGCAGGCGTTATCCACGTGAAGGACGTCACGGAACATGCCATAACTCTGCCGGATGTTGTGCTTGCAAGACATTACAGTTACGTTTGCTCAGGACCTGGCCAACGAATGATCCAAGAGGATATACGACAGAACAAGCTTGATAGAATCGTGATTGCTTCTTGCTCGCCTCAGATGCACGAGGAAACCTTTCGTGCAACGATGACCGAGGCTGGCTTAAACCCATACCTGCTTGAAGTTGTTAATTTGCGAGAGCAATGCTCGTGGTGTCATAGTGATGCTCCCGAGAAGGCAACAGAAAAAGCGAAAGAACTTGTTAGAATGGGCGTTGCTCGCGTTAAGCTTCTTGAACCATTAACGAAACCAAAACTAAAAGCAGAGAAAAGTGTACTCGTGGTTGGCGGGGGAATAGCAGGAATTCAAGCCGCGCTTGACCTCGCAGATCAAGGCTTGACCGTGTATCTCGTGGAAAAGTCACCCAGTGTCGGAGGAAGAATGGCTCAGCTTGACAAGACGTTTCCAACCTTGGATTGTAGCGCATGTATATTAACACCGAAAATGGTGGAAATAGCGAGACATCCTAATATTGAGCTGATAACGTATGGTGAAGTGGAAGATGTACGTGGCTTCGTTGGAAACTACGAAGTTACAGTTCTGAAAAAACCGCGATATATAGACGAGGAAAAGTGCACGGGATGCGGTGAATGTGAAAGAGTCTGTCCAGTTGAATTACTGAACGAGTTTGAAATGGACTTAGGTACGAGAAAAGCCATCTATCGACCGTTTCCACAAGCAGTTCCAAACGTTTTCACAATTGACAAAAGAGGGATTCCGCCGTGTCGAGCAGCATGTCCGGCTGGCGTAAACGTTCAAGGATATATTGCCTTGATAGCTGAGAAAAAATTCGAGGAAGCATTAGAGCTTATCAGAAGGGAAATTCCAATCCCAGCGGTTTGCGGAAGGGTTTGCTTCCATCCATGTGAAAGTGAATGTAAACGCGGTGAAGTCGACCAACCACTCGCCATCAACGCCCTCAAACGATTTGTAACCGACTACGTGCTAAAACAAAAAAGGGAAATGCTGAAGCCTTTGCGCAAAACCCACGAGGAAAAGATAGCAGTAATCGGCTCCGGTCCCGCTGGATTAGCCGCTGCGTATGAACTTCTCAAAGAAGGTTATCCAGTGACTATTTTCGAGTCCTTGCCAAATCCCGGGGGAATGTTAAGAATAGGGATACCTAATTATAGACTTCCAAAAAACATTCTTGACCGAGAAATCGACTATTTGAAGGCTTTAGGTGTAGAGATACAAACAAACATCACCCTCGGCAAAAACTTAGCGCTCAACGACATACGGGAGATGGGATACAAAGCAGTTTTTCTCGCTATTGGCGTTCAAAAAAGCCGAGTACTTGGAATAGAAGGCGAACGGTTAGTAGGCGTCATACAGGCCCTTAAACTTCTGAAAGAAGCGAACCTTGGAAAAGATGTTAAACTTGGAAACCGTGTCGCCGTGATCGGCGGAGGGGACGTTGCAATAGACGCCGCTAGAGTGGCTCTTCGTCTTGGAGCAACAGAGGTTCATGTTTTATACAGGCGGTCAAGAAGGGAAATGCCGGCTTTCCGCCCAGATGTTGAACAAGCAGAGAGGGAAGGCATTAAAATCCACTTTTTAACAGCGCCAAAACGAATCTTAGGCAAAGACAAAAAGGTTACGGCTTTAGAATGCATCAAAATAAAACTTGCAGAGCCAGATGAAACCGGAAGAAGGAAACCCATGCCAATAAAAGATACAGAACATCTTTTTGAAGCGGACATGGTTATCCTTGCAATAGGTCAAACACTAGAGCCTACAGTTCTGCCAGCAGAAATTAAACTTACACGTAGAGGCATGATCAAAACCGATCCCGTCACCTTTCAGACAAGTTCACTTGGTGTCTTCGCTGGAGGAGATGCAGTTTTGGGTTCCTCCACTGTCATCGAAGCCATAGCAACAGGTAAGAAGGCAGCTGTATCCATTGACCTCTTTCTACGGGGCGAAGATTTGAAGTACGGACGAGAGGAGAAAACACTTCCAATTGTCAAGGATGTTCGCACGGAAGGGATCAAGAAGAAACCTAGACAAATTATGCCCGCTTTTTCTGTTGAACAACGCGTGAAAAGCTTTGAAGAGATAGAGCTTGGCTTCACTGAGAAGATGGCGATTGAAGAAGCAAGACGTTGTCTCTCTTGCGCTGCATGTTGTGAATGCCTAGAATGCGAGAAAGTATGTGAGCTTGAAGGAACAATTATTCATGAACAAGCACCTGAAAGGATCAAGATTAAAGTTGGAGCTATAATAATAGCGGTTGGATCTGAAGTTTTCGACGCAACCGACCTTTCAGAGCTGGGCTACAACCGATTTGAGGATGTTATCTCAAACCTTCAGTTCGAAAGGTTGTGTAATGCGTCAGGACCTACTGAGGGAAAGATTGTCTGCCCGTCAACTAGGAAACCTCCAAGAAGCATAGCATTTATTCAATGCGTAGGTTGTCGAGATGCAAGGTTCCATGAATATTGCTGTCGGGTTGGATGTATGATTAGTTTGAAACAGGCAATTCTTTCGAAAGAAAAACTTGGAAACAAAGTTGATGTATACATATGCTTTCATGATATGCGCGCTTTCGGAAAAGGGTATGAAGAGTTTTACAGACGCGCTAGGGACATGGGTATACAGTTCATTTCAGGTTTTCCCTCAGAAGTACGGAGACAATCTGGTAATTCTCTGATGTTTGATGTGTACGATTCAACCACAGACAAGTTGTTAGAGTTTCATACAGATTTAGTCGTGCTTGCGAGCGGCTTGGTTCCTAGCCAAGGCTTCGATAGATTACAAGAGATCTTCAATGTTTCACTAGGCCAAGATGGTTTCTTCCTTGAAGCGCATCCCAAGCTCAGACCATTGGAGTGCATAACAAAAGGCATATTTATTGCAGGTACGTGCCAAGGACCAAAAGACATTCCAGACACTGTGGCTCAGGCGAGTGGAGCAGCCATGAAAGCCACTGACCTTCTAGCCAAAGGTGAAATTGAAATCGAACCAATCATTGCTACAATAGTTGAGAACCTGTGTAGCGGATGCAGGATTTGTGAGTCAATTTGTCCATACGATGCGATAGAAATGAAAACCGAGAGCGTGAATGGCGTGGAGAAGTTTAGAGCTGAAGTCATTGATGTCATGTGTCAAGGCTGCGGCTCATGCAGTTCAGCGTGCCCAACTAATGCAATCAAAATGCAGCACTATGCTGATGAACAGGTTTTGGCTCAGGTTCACACAGCGTTGACCACAAAACAAGAGATCGGTTAAAATGAGTTTACTTGATTTAATGTCTATGGCTAAGCCGAGTGAAAAATCACGAAAGGAACTTTTAGTGAAACTAGGTAGAACCGAGTTCATAGATTGTTTTCAATGCTTGAAGTGCACGAGCGGATGCACGGCTTTGAAGCTTTTAGAGTTGAAACCTCATGAAGTAATGAAACTTGTTAGGCTAGGCTTTGTAGAAGAGCTTGCTGCTTCAGAAATAATTTGGACTTGCGCCACATGCTTAAAATGCATACAGCGATGTCCACAGAAAGCATCACCGTATCATGTGATAATGGCTTTACGGAACCTCGCGGTGGAACGTGAAGCAGAAGCGCCGGAAGCTTACTTAAAAGTTGTTTCCCAAATACTTGAGAATGGGCTGTCACAGACCATTCAGAAAATTACAACACGCAAAATGGAAACTCTAGACAGAACAGGTCTTAAATTGCCAGAGATCCCTGCTCCAAAAGACGGTTTCCAGACAGTCTTCCTAAAAGCCTTGGAGGAAAAACAGAAATGAAAATGGCTGTTTTTTGGGGATGTCGTGTATTAACCAGCCAATACGCTTATGAAATGTCCGTTCGTCAAGTCTTTCCAAAGCTTGAGGTAGAACTAGTTGATTTGCGCGAGGTTGCATGTTGCGGTGACCCTGTTAAAAGCATTAACACTCTTGCAGCCGACTATTTGGCAGTTAGAGTGTTGACCTTGGCAAGTGTAACTGGATTAACGGATTTGCTTATTCCTTGCAGCCGTTGTCACTTCACGATTTCAGAAGCAAAACATGGAATGGAAACAAATGGAGAACTTCGCTTAAAACTGGGCAAGTTATTGAATGAAGAAGGTTTAGAATATAATCCGAACATCAAGATTTGGCATGTAATTGACTTGTTGCATGATGTGGTAGGCTTGGAGAAAATTAAGGAAACGGTGAAAAAACCATTTGAAGACTTGAAATTAGCCAGCCATGTTGGTTGCCATAGTATTCGCTATAGCGATCTTGGGCGGGTTGATGACGCAGAGAACCCACGAAAACTTGACGAATTGATTAACGTGTTAGGCGCGGAAACTGTTGACTATTCAGAGAAACTGGATTGTTGCGGTGCAGCCTTGACCTATTCACATCTGGATGCAGCTCTTTCTTTAGCGGGTTCAAAGATCAAAGTTTTACAAGGTTTGAATGTAGATGCCCTAGTCGTTTGTTGCCCTGCCTGTCAGATGATGTTTGACTCTAAACAGAAGGATTCTGGAGCAGTAGTAGGCGCCAAACTTGATCTCCCGGTCTTATACTACACGCAGTTGCTTGGTCTGGCTCTAAATATCAAATCAGAGAAAGTTGGTTTGCATTTGAACCAAAGTCCAATCAGCCATCTTCTAACAAAAATTCCAGCCTAGCAAATATGTTCTTGTATTGATACCTAGTATGCGTGCGAGTGCCAAAATATTGATACTGAGCACTACGTTGGAACAGGGATTAACCTTTGTTTTTCTATTATGCAAATTGTTTTTCTGCGTGCGGTTTCTTGCTGGCAAAAAATAAGGAGTTACTTGTAGGGGATAAATTCTTTTCCAAGCAGTTCTCTTGCTACAACGATCTTCTGGATGTTCAGTCCTCCTTCTGCTCCTACCACATAGGACATTACTCCACGCCAAGCAGCTTCATAGATATATTCTTTAGTGTATCCTGCTGCTCCAAGCCAAATCATTGCTTTCCTGGCAGCTTCCAAAGCTAGGGAAGGGCCTTTCCATTTAATTAAGGATATCCACTTGGCAATTTCGGTTGGCTTGAAGGTTTTAGCTTCTGAAGTTTTTTTCGGCATTCCTTCTTCCTGGTATCTTATGTCTTGCATCCAAGTTGTTTTTCTGGTCATTAGCTTTAGTGCTTCCATTTCACGGTAGATTTCAGCCAGTTCGAACTGGATTGCTTCATATTTGGCAAGACTGTGTCCAAAGACTTTTCTTTCTTTTATATACGGTACCGCCTCATCGATAATGCGTTGAATGATCCCCACACAGCTAGCTGCTATCATGATTCGAGCATTATCAAATCCTTCCATGGTATAGTAGAAACCTTTGCCTTCCTGTCCCAGCCTATACTCATCTGGGAGCCTTACATCTTCCATTTTGAAGCCACCGGTTGAAACTGCCATTCGACCGGCATCTCTGTAGGGTTCTTGAACCTCCACGCCCTCAGCATCTATCGGTAGGAAGAAGGAAGTCATGTTCCTGTGGGCGGCTCCTGGCGGTGCTGGGCCAGTTCGCACGTTAATCCAGTATCCCCCTCCCCATTTTCGGCATTCTTCTGTACCACTGATGAATGTTTTTTCTCCGTTGATGACCCATTTGTCTCCGTCTTTTTTAGCTGTTGACTTGAATGCTGCAACATCGGATCCCCCTCCAGGCTCCGTAGTTGCTATCCCTACGAACTTCTCACCTCTGATCGCTGGTTTTACGAATTTCTCTCTAACCTGTTCACTGCAGTATCTGTCGAGAGTGAATCCCCAACCGGTTTCAACAGCCATAAGACCCGCTGCGGTAGCGATAGTTGGATCATAATATCCTATTACCTCGGCAATCATACCTTGTGTCATCCAATCAATACCGGAACCACCATGTTCCGCTGGAACCGTTCCCATGACTACACCTAAATTACATAACCCTTCAACAATGTCCTTTGGAAAAGGATGTCCTTTATCATCCATCTCTCTAACTTTCTCGAAGGGCAAGTGTCTCTCACACCATTCTCTAACACTTTTTACCATGAGTTTCTGGGTCTCAGTTTCAGTAAAATCAAACACCATATCATTCTCCTCTGTTTACGTTGCGCTAACTTCTTCGCTCCGTTTTTATAAGCCTTTCGTGCAGAATCGAACCAAAATTGCATTCTGCTGAACTTTCTCAAAATGTATGAGTATTCACTTTCTTGTACTTAGGGTAACATAAATGCTCAAACACCGCTATGTAGGTTTCTGCAGTATTGTAGTTCTGCTCTTGCCATACCGTGGGTATAGAGTGTTATTGAAGGCGTTTCTTCAAGGCTTCTTTCAGAGCTGGCAGTATCTCGTACAAGTCACCTGCTACTCCGTAGTCTGCAACTTCGAATATTGGTGCTTCTGGGTCTTTGTTGATTGCTACTATTATTTTTGAATCGCGGATGCCAGCTACATGTTGGATGACGCCTGAGACTCCGCATGCCATGTAGAGTTTCGGCTTGACTTTGTGGCCTGAAAGCCCAACCCATTCTGTGAACCATTTCCTATCTTCAGCTAGGGGTCTTGTGTTTCCAACTTGTCCATTTAGAATCTCTGCTAACTCCTTCAACAAAACCTTGTCTTCCTTTTTTTCTAATCCTCTTCCACAGCTTATTATGACCTCAGCTTCTTCGATATTTACGCTTGAAGCTTCAAGCGGTTTTGTTTCAACAACTTCTGTTTTCGGTTCTTCAGTGTTCACATTCAATTCTATTACTTTTCCACTGCGGTCTTGTGGCTCAGGCTTTTCAAAAACTCTTGCCGGTATCGTTGCTATCTGCGGTTTTGACTTGAGAGTGATTTCTGCAATGGCGTTTCCGCCGTAGGTTATTCTTTTTCCTACTAGCCTTCCATTTTCGTTAACGTTTAATTCGATGCAGTCAGGAATACACCCTGTTTCAAGACGTGTGGCAAGTCTAGCTGCAAGGGGTTTTCCATTTTTTGTTGATCCTATCAGCAAGATGTTCGGTTTGTAGTTTGTCACCAGATTATGTAAAATGCTCAGGTAGGCTTCAGCTTGAAAACGTTGTAATGCTGGATTATCAATCAAATAAACTTTGTCAGCTCCATATTTTATCAGTTCATCTGCTTTTTCCTGTACG